>CAZLSH010000015.1:0-3079 GCA_964562095.1 uncultured Clostridia bacterium
GAATCCACCTTCAGAAAACATCTGAAAGTACTTGACTTTAAAGACAGTCGCTACATCAAGATGGATTTATATTTCCTAAAGAGATTGCCTCTTGGCTCCTGCTAACCATGACACTGGCATCATCTTCAATTCTTGCTGACACTGATATTATGCAATCGTTGAAGCGTTGAAGAGTTGAAGCGAAAGAACAAGTAATGCTCTTCTCTGACTATCACTACCACTACCACTATCACTCAGCCCGGGAATCGCCTCCTGCTAACACCAACACTAACACTAACACTTATCTTTGTATTACCTGTAATGTCTTGCTGACACTGACACTGTCACTGACACTGAGTTATTTGACTCCCGACAGCGAGTCGATCAGGCCCTGCACGATCTGGGCCTTGGCCGGGTCGGTGTTGTGCTTGAGGAACTCCTGGAAGGCGCCGATGGCCGCCTTCATGTCGCCCTTGTTCAGGTAGGCATAGCCCATTTTTTCGTAGGGCTCGCTCCACTCGGGCTTGATCTGCGTGGCCAGCGTGTAATACTCGATGGCCTTGTCGGCCTGGTTGCGGCCGAAGAAGATCTCGGCCACGTTGTAGGCCAGGATCTCGTCCTTGGGGTTGAGGGCGATCGACTGGGTGAAGTAATCGCCCGCCTCCTTGAGCTTCTCCTGGCGCAGGCAGACCTCGCCCAGCGACGCCAGCGCCTTGGCCTGCAGGACGACGTCGGCCTTTTCCCTGGCCTTGGCCTGGGCCTGGAGGTACTGCTCGTTGGCCTTGTCGAACTCGCCCTTCTCGCGGAAGACGTCGCCGATGTTGAACAGGATCTGGTAGACGTTGGGGTTCTGCGCAAAGAAGTCCTGGTAGACGGCCAGCGCCTCGTCGAACTTGCGCTCGTTGAACAGCTGGTTGCCCTTTTCCAGCTCCTCCAGGGCGGCGGCGTCCTTGATACGCATCTTCCCCTCCTTGTCTTCCTTCATCACCAGGGCGGTGAAGTTGCGGGCGCCGTCGCGCAGTTGCTCGACGCGCAGGATGGTGCTGGCGGGGAGATAACCGTCGGCCGTGGCGGTGACCCGGACCGTGCCCGTTCCCAGGCCGATGAAGAAGAACTCGCCTTTGCTGTTGGTTTTGGTCTTGTCGACCAGGCCGCCCTTGTCGAACTCGATCTGGATGTCGGCGTCGGCCACCGGCGCGCCCTGCTCGTTGTTCACGGTGCCGCTCAGGCGCGCCTTGCCGCGGCCGGCCTGGGCATAAGCCGAGACGGCCAGGACCAGCACGCAGGCCAGGACCACCCAGAATTTCATGTTCGTTCTATTCATCTTCCCTACCTCCTGTGTTTCGCCGCTTGCCGGCGCATATCGATTAGACGGAATCATGGCTGACTTTTCTTCAGGGCCGCGATCTTTTCCCGGAGTTGAGGCTGCTTGGGATTGAGGCTCAGCGACTTCTCCCAGGCTTTCAGCGCCTCGGCGGAATCGCCCAGCTGGCGATAGCACTCGCCGATCTGGTTGAAGACCTGGACATTGGCCCCGAAGCGGGTGATGTGCTCGGCGTACTGGGCGATGGCCTCCTCGAACTCCCCCAGCCCCTGGCAGGCCTGGCCCAGCACCAGGCTGAATTCGAAGCGCGACTGCTCCCTGACCATGGGCCGGGCGATGGCCTGCGCCCGGGCGTACTCGCCCTGCTGCAGCAGCACGTTGCAGAAATCGATTCCGAAGCGGCTGTTGTTCGGATCGCGGTGGAAGGCTTCCTCGAGAAGCGGGCGCGCCTTGTCAAACCGGCGCGCCTGGATGTACTGGCGCCCCAGCTCGTTGAGGAACCACGCCTCGTCGCCGGCGGCGGTGGGCACCGAGAGCACCCAGGGACGGGGCAGCGCCGGCTGCGGGGTGATGAAAAAATCGGCGCTCTGCGCCATGACCGCCTTCCGGCCCGGGCCCAGCAGCGTCGCCGTGACGGTATAGTAGGCCGCGGACTGGTCTTTCAGGGGGAAGGTCGCGATCACGTCGGGCAGGGTGCCGCACTCGCTCAGGCGCCGCTCCTGGCGCAGCACCGTTTCCCCGCGCCGCACCAGGGTGTATTCCAGGACGCCGTCCCGGCGCAGCGCCGCGTCCAAACCATGGAGCTGCAGGAAGACGGTCAGGTCGTCGCTGGCCAGGAAATCGTTGCGTGGCGAGGGCAGCAAATGGGTGTTGCCGAAACGGAAGGGCTTGTGGGCGGCGATGCCGGCCACGTCGGCCTGGCGATTGGCCAGCAGCAGCGGCGACATGCCCGGCTTCTCCCCGGCCGGGATGACGAACTCCTTGTCCAGCGAGGTGAACTCCTTGGTGGTCAGGTTCTTCAGGAACACGGTGAGGCGCCAGCTGCCGGGGATGACCGGGATCATGTCCTGGAAGCTGAACAGCTTGTCCTTGATGCGCTGCATCTGGCCGGCGCTCAGCTCGATGGGAACGCGGCGCGAGATCTGGGTGAGCATCTTGCCCGAGTTGTCGGAGATGTTGCCCGACAGCTCCAGCGTCGTGTAGTACTTGCCCTGGTGCTCCTCCAGCGAGAGGCGCCGCGGCTCGATCAGGTAGTGGATGAAGTAGTGCCCGGTGCGGTCCTGGATCACGTTGAGCTGGCTGCTGCTCTCGATGAAGTTGTCGGCGTAGTCGATCTCGACCTGGCCGCGGAATTTGAGGAAGTTGCTGGCGTAGATGTCCTTGATGGCCCGCCGCGGCGTCTCGGGGATCTTCTCGCGGATCAGCAGCTCCGATGCCAGCGAGGGCGTCACCCCCGTCGGCTCGCCCGAGATCAGCGACAGGGAGACGGCGGCCAGCTGGGGCTGGATCTCCATCAGCGCGTAATAGGCGTTCTCGTAGGAGGTGGCGTCGCCGGTATAGTTGCGCATCAGCGCCTGGGGCCCGAATTTGACGGGAGAATACAGCTCGTATTCACCGAGGCCGTGCTGCTTGAAAAAAACGACGTTGAAGGAATCGGGCAGCCCCTTGGCGGCCATGCCCTGGTAGAACCAGACGATGGAAGGATAAATCTCGTTGTCGCTCTCGTAGCGCTCGATGGCCTTCGGTTCGCCCAGGGTGATGTAGATGCGCCCCATG
>CAZLSH010000015.1:3089-33930 GCA_964562095.1 uncultured Clostridia bacterium
CGCCGGTAGTGCTCCTTGCGGAACTCGTTCTCCGGCAGGTTGGGGTTGGGGTTGCGCTGCTTCCAGAAGGCGCTGATGAAGGTCTCGCGCTCCTGATCCGATCCCAGCTGCAGAAAGACTTCCTTCTCCACCTGGGTGATGATGTACACCACCTCTTCGGTCAGCCACTTGCGGTGCTGGGGCGGAAGCTTCTGGATGAGCTCCTTCTCGGACTGGGCGGGAAGGGATAAGCAAAGGGCGCACAGGCATATCGCCAGGAGCAGTCGTTTCATCATCGGCCTCGCTGGAAATCCATGATCCTGCATTATAGCAAAACCTTATTTCCTTGACAAGGCAAGCCGTTGGCGAAAACCCGGAGCAGATACCGGCGACCGGGAGATTTATTGCGATCGGGAGCCAGCGGCGGCCGGAGCGAATAAAAATACATTTTTCTTCCGGTTCGTTTGGCCCGCGGCGGGATTTGCGCGCCTTGAGACAGCCCATGATCGTTCAAATTATTGGCTTTTCCGGCCGCTTTTGAATGGAAATGCAAATATCCTCCGGTTTTGCCGGCGAGATCTCCGCGGCATGCCGCAAGCCGCTTGCAGGCCTGGCCCAAAATGATTCCCGCAAATGCTCAATGGACAAGGTTCTTCATGATCGTTCCACTATGGGCAGCACCGCGCCCCGTCCCGGAGCGGACTTGGCACGAAGCATGCAATGCAATAAATGTTTTGTCAATTTTAAAAGGAGGACAAACAAAATGAGAACTGTAAAACGGTTCACGATGCTGGTTCTCGGCATGTTCCTGATCGCAGGCATGCTGTGCGCCCAGCAGACCACGGGCAAGATCTTCGGCTCGGTGCAGCTCGAAGACGGCTCGCTCATCCCCGGCGTCACCGTCGAGGCCACCAGCCCCAAGCTGGTCGGCAAGGCGACGGCGGTCAGCGACGAGAACGGCGCCTTCAAGCTGTTCAACCTGACGCCCGGCGCCTACCGGCTGGTGTTCAGCCTTGACGGCTTCCAGACTGTCGTGCGCGAGAACATCCAGCTGGCGGTCGAGCAGACCCTCAACCTGAAGGTGGAGATGAAGCTCGGCAACCTGAACGAAGTGGTCACCATCTCCGGCCAGGTGCCGCTGATCGACGTCAAGAGCACGGCCAAGGGCATGACCCTGACCAAGGAGATCTTCCAGAACCTGCCCAAGGGGCGCGACTTCAGCACCCTGGTCACAACTGTTCCCGGCGTCTACAACGAGCCGATGACCGGCGGCCTGTCGGTCGACGGCGCCAGCGGCGCCGAGAACGTCTTCTACGTCGACGGCATGGAGACCGGCGAGATCCGCGGCGCCCAGCAGCGCATGCAGGCCGCCTTCGATTTCATCGACGAAGTGCAGGTCAAGGCCTCGGGCTACCAGGCCGAGTTCGGCGGCTCCATGGGCGGCGTGGTCAACGTGGTCACCCGCTCGGGCGGCAACGAGTTCCACGGCGAGGTCGTGGGCTACTTCCAGGGCAGCGCTCTCCGCGGCAAGACGCGCGATGTGCTGCGCCTGAGACCGGACGACCCTTCCCAGTGCGATTATTTCAATTACGAGGACTTTAGCAATCAGGATTTCATGCGCCTGGAAGGCGGCCTCAGCCTGGGCGGCTATATCCTCAAGGACAAGCTGTGGTTCTTCGGTTCCTTCCTCCCCGTCTTCCGCAAAACCAATCGCGATGTGAACTTCGCCGAGGAAGCGGGTGCCCCATTGACATCGTACAAGCGCGAGGACACTTGGCTGAACGGGTCGATCAAGCTGTCGGCCGAGCCCATCAAAAACCTCCGCATGTCTGCATCCTTCATCGCCAACAGTAACAAATGGCGCGGTGGCCTGCCGGGCGATGACCCGAGCACCAATTTCCCCGACTGGCAGACAATCGGCAGCTCCACATTCACCTATGACCAGATGGGCCAGAACTCCCCGACCTGGTCCACCTCTGCCAACCTGGACTACACCATCGGCAACAACCTGCAGGTGTCCGCCCGTTTCGGCCACTACAACCAGAACGACGCCTCGATCATGGACCCTCCGGGGATTTATTACAGGCATTACACGTTCAACCAGGGTGGCGAAGCCGCCTATAACTGGCCGGCTGACAAGATCCGCAATTACGGCTGGTCCAACTACACCTGGGGTCTCTTCTATAAGCTGCAGAAGGCCAACTACACGCGCACCAGCGCCAACGTCGACGTCAACTACTTCATGAACCTGGCCGGCGAGCACTCCTGGAAGGCCGGCTTCTCCTACAACCAGATCATGGACGACTACAACGGCACCTCCCCTGTCCCGGTCATTCAACTTTATGTGGGCCGCCCCTTCCCCAACCAGATCCCTGGCAGCCCGGTGAATGCCGGTCATCTCGGCACGTACGGCTACTACGAGAACCGCACCCCCTTCGGCCAGCAGATCGACAAGGCCAAATCCAACCGCTGGGCCTTGTATCTCCAGGACTCCTGGACCATCGGCAACAAGCTGACCCTCAACATCGGGCTGCGCGCCGAAAAGGAACAGGTGCCGGCCTTCAGCTCCCTGCCCGAGTTCAAGGACGTAATCCCCCTGGACTTCGGCTGGGGCGACAAGTTGGCCCCGCGCCTGGGCTTCATCTACGACGTGTTCGGCGACTCGAGCCTGAAGGTGTTCGGTTCTTTCGGCATCTTCCAGGACTGCATGAAGCTCGCCCTGCCCGAGGGTTCCTACGGCGGCTTCGTCTGGATCAGCGAATACTATGAACTGGATACATACAACTGGGACGAGATCGGCGTCAATGGCAACTTCCCCGGACAATATTGGGGCAGCAAGAACTGGCGCGTTCCCTCGATCAATACGACCGACCCCGACATGAAGCCCATGTCCCAGCGCGAAATCTCTTTCGGCCTCGAGAAGAAGATCAACGACAACCTGTCGCTCTCGGTGCGCCTGGTCAACAAGAAGCTGCTGCAGGCCATAGACGATATCGGCGTCCTGCAGCCGTCCGGCAGTGAAGAATACTTCATTTCCAATCCCGGCAGCGCCTACGTGGAAGCTCAATACCAGATCGCCAAGGACGCCGGTGTCCTGCCGGCTGACCTGCCCCCGGCGCTGAAAGCCACGCGCGACTACTACGCGGTCAACTTCTCCCTGGAAAAGCGCTTCAGCAACAACTGGGTCGGCGGCATTTCCTACACCTGGAGCCAGTTGACCGGCAACTACGCCGGCCTGAACAGCTCCGACGAGGCCGAGCGCAACGATCCCAACGTCAACCGCTACTTCGACCTGTGGATGACCTCCTACGACCAGTACATGAAGCCAATCGACGGCAAGATGAATACCGACCGCCCCCACTACCTCAAGGCCTACGCCTCCTATGTTTTCCCCTTCGGCGTGACCCTGGGCGGAGTGGTGAATGCCTATTCCGGCCAGCCGCTGTCCACAGAGATCCAGGTGAACGGCCAGCAGGGCTACTATCCCTACAATCGCTTCGACACCGGCCTCCGCTCCCCCTTCACCGTATCCGCCGATTTCTACGCCGAGTACGCGCTGAAGCTGGGCAAGAACAACCTGGAATTCTCCCTCAACGTCCGCAATGTCACCGACGCCAAGACGGCGCAGCGTCTGGTCAGCTTTTACAACCGGGATGACGTCTATATCACTGACCGGGACCTCATTGACGGCGTAGACGTCAAGTCCAGGGTGGAGCAGCTCGACCCGCGCTTCGGCATGGGTGCCCGCTTTCTGCCTCCGCTGGAAGCCACCCTGGGTTTCAAGTTCGGGTTCTAGACATTTTGAAGCGGGTCGCGCCCAAGGCGCGGACCGTGAACGTTTTCCCGCCCGCCCCGGTCCCCGGGGCGGGCTTTTTTTTCGCTGGAAATATCGTTGGCGCCGAGGTATCATGTCCCCGGCCGCTGGTCAGCCATGAACAAACGCAAATCAAAGCCTGAAGGCACCGCCACGGGGAAGCCGGTCCGGGAGCGGGCCCCGCTCCGCCCCCTAATGATCCTGCTGGCGATCTCCTTGGCCGTCCGCATCGTTTATCTCTGCCAGATCGCCACCAACCCCTTCTTCCATTACCCAGTCATCGACGCCCAGACCTACGACGAGATGGCCGTGCGTATCGCCGCCGGCGAGGAGCCGATCCCGGCGCCCTTCTTCCAGCCCCCGCTGTACCCTTTCATTCTCGGCCTGCTTTATGCCCTGTTCGGCCGCGATCTCCTGCTGGCTCGCCTGCTGCAGGCAGCCATGGGCACGGCCAGCGCCGGACTGCTTTACGCCCTGGCCCGGCGGCTCTTCGACCGCCGCGTGGGATTCGCCGCGGCCCTGATCTTCTCCTGCTACGGGCCGATGATCTTTTATGAAGGGGAGTTCCTGGCCCCGGTGCTGATCGTCTTCCTCAACCTGCTTCTCGCCCACGCCGCGCTCGTTGCCCTGGAAAGACCCAGCCTGCCGCGGGCCTGCCTCTGCGGCGGCCTGCTCGGCCTGTCGGCGCTGGCCATGTCGGTGATCCTGCCCCTGGTCATCCTCCTGCCTCTCTATGCGTGGCATCGCTGGCGCGGCCTCCCCGGCCGGCCCGGTCCGGGGCGCGCCCTGGCGCTCCTCTCCGTTTTCGCCGGTGGACTGCTGCTGGCCGTCGCTCCCGTCACCTGGCGCAATTGGCGCGTCGGCCGCGAGTTCGTCCCCATCAGCACCAACGCCGGCATCAATTTTTATCTCAGCACCGGCAGCGACTACGAGCGCAAGCTCGCCATCCGGCCAGGATACGAGTGGGACCGGCTGCTGAACGAGCCGATCCGCCTCGGCATCCGCACGGCCGGCGGGCAGTCCGCCTACTTCATGGACAAGGCATTGGGACTCATTGCCGCCGACCCCGCGGGCTATGCCCGTCTGCTGCTTAAAAAACTCTTCCTGTTTGCCAACGGCAACGAGATCATGCGCGACCTGGACATCTACCCTTTCCGGCAATATTCGTCCCTGCTCTCCCTGCTGGCCTGGAAAAAATGGCTGGCTTTCCCCTTCGGGGTGCTCCTGCCGCTGGCCCTGCTGGGCATGGCGATGGCTCTGCGCCACCGCGTCACCGGGGCGGGGCTGCTGCTGCTCATCATCCTGGCCCACGTGGCCGTGCTGCTGGCGTTCTTCATCACCGCCCGCTACCGCCTGAACATCCTGCCTTTCCTGATCGCTTTCGCCGCTTACGGAGCGCTGCAGCTTTGGGAACGGCTGCGGCGGCGGTACTGGCGGCAGGCGCTCCTTCCCCTGTCCGGCCTCCTCGCCTTGCTGCTGCTCTGCAACGCACGGGTCGGTTCGATGAGCCGCGATCTTAGCGTCGACGCCTACTACAACCTGGGCACCAAGCTGCTGAACGAGGGGAATAGCGGCGCGGCCAAGGGATGGCTGCTGAAGGCGGCCGGGCTGGACCCGTTTAACCCCGAGGTCAACGGCAACCTGGGCATTATCTATGAGCAGGAGCAGCTTCCGCAGCAAGCCGGCCGCTGCTTCCGGCGCATCCTGGAGCGCTATCCCGACGACGTCAAGGCGCACTTGCACCTGGCGGACCTGTACGGCCGGACGGGCGAGCTGGAAAAGTCAGTTCGCCACTTCGAAGAGGTGTTGCGCGTCGAGCCCGAAAACGAGATGGCCCTGTGGGGCAGGGATTTCGTGCGCGGTCTGATCAGCCGGCGCGCGGCCGCGGTGGGCAGCACGCGGTAAGGTCCGAGACCGGCGAGGCCGGCGGCCCGATTGCTGCGGCCGCCATAACTATGGTATATTTTAAGGATGAATCCCATCCATGCGGACGAGTGGCGGCCATGATCGAGAAAAGCGGCCGGCGCTGGCAAGCGCTCGGCCGTTGCCTGGCCTCGCTGAAGCTGACCGTCGCCCTGCTGCTGCTGCTGGCGCTGCTGGTCCTCGGCGGCACCGCCTACCAGGCCGAGAATGGCCTCACCGCCGCCCAGCGCGACGTGTTCGCCGCATGGATCTTTCCGCTCTTCGGCTTCATCCCCCTTCCGGGCCTGCTGCTGGTCGGGCTGTTCCTCTTCGTCAACCTGCTGGCGGCCGCGACCTTCCGCCTGCGCTACCGCTGGCGCCACGCCGGGCTGATCCTCATTCATTACGGGCTGCTGCTGCTCATCGCCGGCGGCTTCATCATGTCGCTCGGCAACGCCGAATGCTTCCTGACCCTGCGCGAAGGCGAGAGCGCCGATGTCCTGACGCTCGCCGACGGCCGGGCCGGGGCCCGCCTGCCCTTCGCGCTGAAGCTGGTCGACTTCGAGAAGGTCATGCACCCGGGGACCGACATTCCCAAGAGCTTCACCAGCCGCGTCGAGGTCAGCGCCGGCGACGGGAACAGCCGGGTGGCCGTCATCGCCATGAACCGCCCGCTGCGCACGGGCGGCTACACGTTCTACCAATCTTCCTATGCCGAGGAGGAGGACGGGGTGGAAAGCTCCACCTTCTCGGTGGTGCGCAACTCGGGGCGCTGGTTGCCCTACGCCGCCAGCGCCCTGCTCTTCCTGGGCCTGTCCTGGCATTTCCTGGCCATGATCGCCGGCGGCAGGAAAAGCGCCACGGCGGCAAGGGGGCAAAAGCCATGAAACGGTCAATCGCCCTTTGGCTGCTGGCCGGCTGGCTGCTGCCGCCCTCCGTCCTCCCCGCCGCGTCCGCCCCGCCGCGCCTGGACGCCTTCCGCCGCGTGCTGGTCATGGACCAGGGGCGGCTGAAGCCCATGGACACATTCGCCCGCAACCTGCTCAAGCAATTTTCCGGCCGCGCCCGACCGGACGGCATCGACGCCTGCGCCTGGCTGTCGCGCGTGCTTTTTGCTCCCGGAACCGGCGCCGGCGACGCCGTTTTCCTGGTCCGGCAGCCCGAGCTGCTGGACGCCATCGGCGCAACGAACGCCGGCCGCGGCCGCTACACGCACGCCCAGCTGCGACCCGGCTTGGGGCGGCTGCACGAGCTGGCCTTCCGCAGCTCTTCCCGGGACGAGCAGGACCTGGAGCGGGTCGAATTCGAGGCGCTGCGCCTCTTCTACAACCTTTCGGCATATCATGGCCTGCTGCATTCGTTCGCCTTCGCTCTGGGCGGCGCCGCGGGCGGAACCAGAGGCCCGTCATCGCTGCCGGCGATCATCCCCCTGGCCGGCGATTCCTGGCTCAGCCCGGGTCGGGCCCTGGCCGGCGGCACGCCGCTGCCGGAGGCGGTGCAGGCGGAGATGGCGCTGCTGGCGACGGCGGCCCGGGCGTACGGCCAGAACGATCACGCCGCGTTCGACCGCGCCCTGGCCGGGTTCAACCGTTCCGTCCGCGGCCGCCTGGGACCGGACGCACCCCGGCCATGGAAGATCTCGCTGGAGGTGCTTTACAACCGCGCCGGCCCCTTCTTCATGGCCGGGCTGGCATACGGCCTGGCTCTGCTGCTCCTGCTCCTGTCCATGGCCTGTTGCCGTTCCCTGTTGGCGCAAATGGCGGCGTGGTCCGCAGCAACGGGGTTCCTGGCCCACACGCTGGGTATTATTGCCCGCATGCTGATCAGCGGCCGGCCGCCGGTGACCAACCTCTACGAGACGTTCGTCTTCGTCGCCTGGACCGCCGCCGCGCTGGGCCTGGTCATGGCCCGGCTGCAGAAGCAGGGGCCGGGCCTGGCCGCCGGCGCCCTGGCCGCCGCCGCCCTGCTCGTTGTCTCCGGGCGTTACGCGCTCGCCGGCGATACCATGGGCATGCTGACGGCGGTGCTCGATTCCAACCTGTGGCTGGCCACCCACGTGGTGACCATTGCCCTGGGCTACGCCGGCTGCGTCGTCGCCGGCATCATCGGCCACGCGCTGATCATCCAGGCCATGCGCGGGCGCGGCGACGCCGTCGCCGGCAGCGCCCGGCTGCTGTACGCCGTCCTGGCCTTCGGGCTGGTGTTCACCGTCATCGGCACCCTCATGGGCGGCATCTGGGCCGACCAGTCCTGGGGCCGCTTCTGGGGCTGGGACCCCAAGGAGAACGGCGCCCTGCTGATCATCGCCTGGTGCGCCGCGCTGTTCCATGCCCGCCCGGCGGGCTGGCTCGGGCCCATCGGCCTGGCCGCCGGCGCCGTCGGCGCGATGATCACCGTGGCGCTGGCCTGGTTCGGCGTCAACCTGCTCGGCCTGGGGCTGCATGCCTACGGTTTCACTCAGGGCGCCCTGCGGGGGCTGCTGGCCTTTCTCGCCGTCGAGCTGGCCTTCCTCGCCGTTGCCGTGCCGCTGGCGCGGAAGCGCATCCGCGCCTAGATCCGTCTGCAGCAGCGGCCGCCGCCCGCGCGGGCGAAAATCCGGCCATGACGCTGCCGGCGAAAAAACAGGAGAAGCGGGAGCGGGCCGCTGTCCGGCCCGCTCCGCGCGGGATCAGTCTTTTTCCAGCAGCTTGCCGAGGTACTGGCTGATCTTGGCCAGGAGCTGCAGCAGCAGCACCGCCACCTCGTAGAACAGCGTGATCACCAGGGCATACAGCGGCGGATAGATGAAGAAGACCAGCGGGTAGATCAGCAGCCCCTGGAAACTGTCGAGGGGGAAGAGCTCGGGGCGCATGGGCAGCGGCAGCAGGTCGAAACCGTAAAAGCGCAGGATGGGGTACAGCGCCAGCAGCGCCCAGAAGGCCAGGATGGCGACGCAGAGGAAGCCCCTGATGTAGTAACAGAAATAGTCGATGCCGGCGTTCTCGTTCTCGGTCACCTCGAGGTCCTTCCTGGCGAACTGGACGATCTTGCGGAAATAGCGGTAGGGATAGAAGAAGAACGACTCGGCCAGCTTGACGATGCCGACGGCGGCCGGGTTCTGGCTGGCGGCCAGGAAGTTGACCAGGATGGAAATGAACGAAATGATCGCGGTGATGATGAACCAGGGCTGCTGGAAAGTCGCCGGCTGCGCCAGGGCGGCCAGGACGATGAGGAACAGCGGCAGGGCGGCCAGCCAGCGCCAGGGCAGCTTGAGCAGCCGGTCCCATCTGGGCGTGGCCTTGCCCAGCAGCTTCTGCAGCAGGACCCAGCCGCACAGCGGCACCAGCAGCAGGAGCAGGTCGAGCAGCAGCGTGACGACGAGGCCGCCGCTGCTGAGCACGCCCAGGCGCGAGTAGTTGCTCCAGGCGCCGATGTCGACGCCGATCCCGGCCAGCGCCGAAACCGCCTGGATGATCTGGGCCAGGATGATCAGCCCCAGGGCCAGGAAGGAAACGGCCACGAACAGGCGCACCGTGTTCTTCATGCCGACGAAAACGGCGTCCATGATCTGGGGCTGCGCCGCCAGCAGGTAGAGCACCAGGCCCAGGAACAGGAACAGGATGAACAGCGGATGGACCAGGATGTCAAAGGAAAACAGCGCCACGCTGCCGCCGGGGGCGAACATGCGCTCCAACTGCTGGAACAGCCAGTGCAGCAAGAGCAGCAAGGCGGGCAGGAAGGGCAGCCAGCGGCTTTTCTCGGAAGTGATGGCCCGGCCTTTCAGCAGCGGCGCCAGGATGAAGTAGGCGCCGACGGCCACCGCCAGGTAGGCCAGGAAATAGGAGATGGTGGCCACGCGGAACGGCTCGCTGAATTCGCCGAAGAATTTCACCCACAGCCCGATGAAAACGGCCAGCCACAGGGCCAGGTACAGCTTCACGTGATCGGCGCGCTTGGAAAGATAGACACCCATGCGATCCTCCTTGGTGCGGATAGATTATGCGGAAATTGTAATGAAGCCCGCTGGTTTTGTCAAAGACCCGGGCGGCACAGGGCGGGGAAGCGGCGGCGCAGCCAGGGGTCGCCCAGGGTGAAGAGCATGAAGGTGACGGCATAGGCGCCGATGACGTCGATGGTGTAGTGCAGGTGGGAGAAGAACACCACCAGCAGCGAGAACAGGTGCAGGGCCAGAAAGATGCGGGCCGGCACGCGGCCCAACTGCCGTCCGTACAGGAACAGCAGGAAGGTCGTGGCCACATGCCCGGAGAAGAACATGTCCTTGGTCAGGTAGACGCCGGCGCTGTCCCCGACCAGGGCCCGCCAGGGGTCTACCAGCTTCCACCAGGTGGGCCAGAGATCGAAGGGGCGCAGGGCGTTGACATCGGCTCCGAACGGGGGGCCCAGGCCGGTCAGGGGGATCATCAGGCCGCGGGTCAGCGAAACGGCGCCGTCGATGAGAATGAAGCGGGCGAAGAGCCGGCGCTCGCGCCAGAGCAGGTAGAAGGCGGGCGGGAAATAGCAGGCGATCCACAGGTAGTAGTTGATGTGCGCCAGCCAGTCCTGGCGCGGCACAATCGCCAGCAGCAGGTCGGGGACGGTCGGCGCCGGCCGCAATTCGTTGAGCAGCACCGGGATCAGCATCAGGCTGTGGCAGAGGTAGCGGAACACGACGGCGGCTGCCAGGCAGGCGAAGAAGACGCGCCAGGAATAGCCCGGGCTGCCGGGGCGCGGGGCTGCGGGGGGCAATAAGGCTTCCATGGCCCGAACTTGTATCACAGCCTGCCGGCGCTGTCAATCTGCGGAACCAGCATGAAACGGGTTGACAAACCGCATTTATGTAACTAATATGGTTATGTTAAGGGATGCCTCCCCCTGATGATTCCCTGAAAGGAATCGCGAGGGGCTTTGCTTCCCGCAGGAGAAAACCAGATGAAACGGAAAATCATCCGCATCGACCACGAGGTCTGCAACGGCTGCGGCCAGTGCCTGCCCAACTGTCCCGAGGGGGCGCTGCAGCTTATCGACCACAAGGCCCGCCTGGTCTCCGACCTTTTTTGCGACGGCCTGGGCGCCTGCATCGGCACCTGCCCGCTGGGCGCCATCCACGTCGAGGAACGGGAGGCGGAAGCCTACGACGAGCGCCGCGTCATGGTCAACATCGTTCCCCAGGGCGCGAACGTGATCCGCGCCCACCTCGAGCACCTGGCCGCCCACAACGAAACGGGCTACCTGGAGCAGGCTCGGCAGTATTTGCGCGAAAAGGGAATCCCCGAGCCCGCGGCCGGCCCGACCCCGGAGCCACGGAGCTGCCCCGGACTGCGGGAGCTCGACCGCCGCAGCGGGAAGGTGCCGGGAACCGCAAGCGAGGCCAGGGCGGAAGTTCCATCGCAGCTGCGCACCTGGCCGGTGCAGCTGCACCTGCTCAACCCGCAGTCCTCCATGTTCGCCGGCGCCGACCTGCTCATCGCCGCCGACTGCGTCCCCTTCGCCTACGCCGCGTTCCACCGCGACTTCGTCCGCGGCACGGTGCCGATCGTGTTCTGCCCCAAGCTCGACCACGCCCACGAAGCGTACCTGGAGAAGCTGACCGCCATCCTGCGCAACCATGACGTGCGCTCGCTGCGCGTGGTCCACATGGAAGTGCCCTGCTGCTCGGGGACCGTGGCCCTGGCCCGCCGGGCCCTGGCCGACTCGGGCAAGCGCATTCCCCTGGGCGAGGTCACGGTTTCGCTGCAAGGCCAGGTGCTGGCCGAACGATGACAGGAGGCGCATCATGCCGGAAATCATGAACCTGAAGGAAATGGTGGCGTACCAAAAGGGGGCCATCGTCAGCAAGACGCTGGTCGAGAAGGAGGCCGGCACGGTCACCCTGTTCGCCTTTGACCAAGGCCAGGCGCTGAGCGAGCACACGGCCCCGTTCGACGCCCTGGTCCAGGTCAGCGACGGCGAGGCCGAGATCCGCATCGCCGGCGTGCCGCACCGGGTCGGCGCCGGGGAAATGATCATCATGCCCGCCCATCAGAGCCACGCCTTGAAGGCGTTGACGCCGTTCAAGATGATGCTGACCATGATCCGCGCCGGGAACAAAATCAAAAATTAAGGGGAGATACCGATGACTGCGACGCAAATCCTGGTGGAGGAACACCGCCTGATCAAGAAGGTCCTGGATTGGGGCGAAGCCGAACTGGCGCGAATCGCCGCCGGCGCCCGTCCCGACGCCGGCCGGCTGATCCAGGCCGTCGATTTCATCCGCAACTTCGCCGACCGCGTGCACCACGCCAAGGAAGAGGGGCTGCTGTTCGCCCGCCTGAACCAGCGGGGGATGCCGAGCCGGGGCGGCCCCATCGCCGCGATGCTCTACGAGCATGACCTGGGCCGCGCCTACGTCCGGGGGCTGGCCGACGCCCTGGAAGGCGCCGGCCGCGGCGAAAGCGGCGCCCTGGAATCGCTGCGCGAGAACCTGGGCGGTTACATCGGCCTGCTGCGGGCGCACATCGACAAGGAGGACCGCGTCCTCTATCCCATGGCCGAGCGACTGCTGGACCGCGAAGACCAGGAATGGCTGCTGGGCGAATTCGCCCGCCTGGAAAGCGAAGGAGCCGGGATCTCCCGCAAATACGGCCTCCTGGCCGAGGAGTTCGCCGCCCTTTCCTAGCCCGCGCCGGCCCCGGCATCCCACCTTGCCAAGGGGAATTTTTTGTGTATAATGTGAATTTCGGGATTTCCCCAACGGAGAAGACATGAACCCCTCAGTCAACGAACGCTTTACCTCTCTGCGCCGCCAGGTGGAGTCAGAGAATCACGACGCCGCCCTGCCCGAGCGCATCGTCATCCAGGTCGGCTCGGCCACCTGCGAGAACGCCGCCGGCTCCCGCGAGATCCGCGAGGAGTTCCGCAAGCACATCGCCGCCTCGGGCCGCTCCGACATCGTGCTGCACGACGTTGGCTGCACCGGCCGCTGCAGCCTCGAGCCGATCGTCGGCATCCTGCGCCCGGGCGAACGGGCGGTCAAGTACCAGCAGGTCAGCCGCGAGGGCGTGCACCGCATCTTCACCGACCACGTGCTGCGCGGCGAGCCGGTCGCCGAGCTGGTCCTGGACGGCACGCAAAAAAGCCAGAGCCGCTACGAGGTGCTCTTCTGCAAGGGCGAGCGCTGCGGCAACCTGGCCGCCCGCGCCCTGCAGGCCAAGCTCGGCGAGATCCTGGAGAAGCGCGGCGTCGGCGCCGCCACCGTCCAGATCCAGGGAGTGAACTTTGCCGACCTGTGCACCGGCGAAAGCAAGTTCCAGGGCGGCCACCTGCTGGTGCGCCCGGGCAACCACATGTACCGCGTAACCCGCGCGGCCGAGCTGGAGCGCATCGTCGACGAGCACCTGCTGGGCGACCGCCCGGTCACGGAGCTGATCCTCACCGAGCAGCCCATCGGCCAGAACTTCTTCGATCTCTACGGCGACGTCTCCTTCTTCAACCGCCAGTCGCGCATCGCCCTGCGCAACAGCGGCATCCTGGATCCCGGCAGCCTGGCCGAGTACCTGGGCGCCGGCGGCTTCCAGTCGCTGGCCCGGGTGCTGGAGACCGACGACCCCGAGGCGGTCATCGCCGAGATCAGCGCCAGCAGGCTGCGCGGCCGCGGCGGCGGCGGCTTCCCCACCGGCAAGAAGTGGCAGCTGGCGCGGCAGGAGCCGGGCGCGGAAAAATACATCATCTGCAACGCCGACGAGGGCGACCCCGGCGCCTTCATGGACCGCAGCATGCTGGAAGGCGACCCCTTCTCGGTCGTCGAGGGCATGATCATCGGCGGCTTCGCCGTCGGCGCCCGGCGCGGCTTCTTCTACGTCCGCGCCGAGTACCCCCTGGCCATCGAGCGCATCGAGACCGCCCTGGGCGAGTGCCGGCGCTGCGGCCTGCTGGGTGAGAACATCCTGGGCAGCGGCTTCTCCTTCGACCTGGAGATCCGCCTCGGCGCCGGCGCCTTCGTCTGCGGCGAGGAGACGGCCCTGATCCACTCCATCGAGGGCGAGCGCGGCCAGCCGCGCATCCGCCCCCCCTACCCCGCCCAGAGCGGCCTGTGGGGCAAGCCCACGGTGATCAACAACGTCGAGACCTTCGCCACCATCCCCGTCATCCTGGAGCACGGCGCCGAATGGTTCAGCCACATCGGCAGCGCCAACAGCGGCGGCACCAAGGTCTTCGCCCTGGCCGGCAAGGTCAACCACACCGGCCTGGTCGAGGTGCCCATCGGCACCACCTTGCGCGAGATCGTCATGGAGATCGGCGGCGGCTGCCCCAAGGGCAAGCGCTTCAAGGCCGTGCAGACCGGAGGTCCGGCCGGCGGCTGCATCCCGGCCGCGCAGGCCGACATCGCCGTCGACTACGACACCCTCACCGCCATGGGCGCGATCATGGGCTCGGGCGGCATGATCGTCATGGACGAGGACGACTGCATGGTCGACATCGCCAAGTTCTTCATGAAATTCTCGGCCGACGAGTCGTGCGGCAAATGCACCCCCTGCCGCGAGGGCAGCAAGCGCATGCTGGAGATCCTGGAACGCATCACCGCCGGCCAGGGGCGGCCCGAGGATTTGGACAACCTGGAGCGCCTGGGGCAGCTGATGAAGCGCACGTCGCTGTGCGGCCTGGGCCGCGCCGCCGCCAACCCGGTGCTGTCCACCCTGCGGCACTACCGCGACGAGTACGAGGCGCACATCCAGGAGCGCCGCTGCCCGGCCAAGCGCTGCACGGCGCTGGTGCGCTACGCCGTCCTGGCCGACAAGTGCGTGGGCTGCACGGCCTGCGCCCGCGCCTGCCCGGTCAACTGCATCGCCGGCGCCGCCAAGCATGCGCACGTCATCGACCCCGAGCGCTGCATCCGCTGCGGCCGCTGCTACAGCGTCTGCCGCTTTGCCGCCGTGGAACGGACCTAGGGAGCCAACCATGAACCGCAACGAAACCAAACCCCCGGTGGAGCTGACCATCGACGACCAGAAAATCCATGTCCCGGCCGGGACGACCATCATGGAGGCGGCCGAGACGCTGGGCATCCACATCCCGCGCCTGTGCTACCATCCCGACCTCAGCCAGATGGGCTCCTGCCGCGTGTGCATCGTGGACGTCAAGGGCATGGGCCACTACATGGCCTCCTGCTCGGTGCAGGTGTGGGCCGGCATGGAGGTGCAGACCAATTCGCCGCAGATCCGCCAGGCCCGGCGCGACATCGTCGAGCTGCTGCTGGAGAACCACCCCATGGACTGCCAGTGCTGCGAGCGCGACGGCAACTGCGAATTGCAGCGCCTGGCCTACACCCTGGGCGTGCGCGAGCGCCGCTTCGCCGGCGAGCGCAAGCGCTTCGCCAAGGACACCTCGGGTCTGAGCGTGATCCGCGACAGCGAGCGCTGCATCCTCTGCGGCCGCTGCACCCGCGTCTGCGCCGAGGTGCAGGGAGTGTACAACCTGAGCCAGCACGGCCGCGGCTTCCACACCGTCGTCACCCCCGCCTTCGGGGCGGCCATGGACGACTCGGTCTGCATCCAGTGCGGCCAGTGCATCAACGTCTGCCCGGTGGCCGCCTTCCTGGAAAAGGACCACACCCGGCGCGTCTGGAAGGCCCTGGACGACGAGCGCCTGCACGTGGTGGTGCAGGTGGCGCCGTCGATCCGCGCCGCCATCGCCGAGGGCTTCGGCCACCCGCCGGGAACGCCGGCCACCGGCCGCACCGTCACCGCCCTGCGCCGCCTGGGCTTCCACGCCGTCTTCGACACCGATTTCGGCGCCGACCTGACCATCCTGGAGGAATCGCACGAGTTCCTGAAGCGCCTGGAGGCGGGCGGGCCGCTGCCGATCATCACCAGCTGCTCCCCGGGATGGATCAACTACCTGGAAAAATTCTACCCCGATCTCATCCCCCTGGCCTCCACCTGCCGCTCGCCGATGAGCATGACCTCGGCCCTGGCCAAGACCTACTACGCCCGCAAGATGGGCATCGACCCCGGCCGCATCTTCATGGTGGCGATCATGCCCTGCGTGGCCAAGAAATACGAGAGCGACCGCCCGGAGCACCGCGCGGCCGACGGCGCCCCCTACACCGACGCCGTGCTGACCACGCGCGAGCTGATCTGGATGATCAAGAGCTACGGCATCGAGTTCGACCGGCTGCCCGAGGGCGAGTTCGACGCCCCGCTGGGCATTGCCACCGGCGCCGGCGACATCTTCGGCACCACCGGCGGCGTGATGGAGGCCACCCTGCGCACCGCCGCCGAAAAGCTGGCCGGCGGCCCGGTGGGCCAGCTCGAGTTCCACGAAGTGCGCGCCGTCACCGGCCTCAAGGAGGCGCTGTTCGAGCTGGGCGAACACACCGTCCGCGTCGGCGTGGCCAACGGCCTGGTCAACGCCCGCACCCTGCTGGACAAGGTGGCGCGCGGCGAAAAACAGTTCCACATCATCGAGATCATGGCCTGCCCGGGCGGCTGCATCGGCGGCGGCGGCCAGCCCTACCCGGTCACCGGCCACCTGGTCCTCGATCCCGACCTTCTGGCCAGGCGGGCCCAGGCGCTCTACGGCATCGACCAGGGCAAGGCCCTGCGCCGCTCGCACGAGAACCCCGCCGTCGCCGAACTGTACCGGGAGTTCCTGGGCGAGCCCGGCAGCCCCCTGGCCCACGAATTGCTGCATACCCACTACACGCCCAAAGAGCCGCGAGGTGTCCGATGAGCCGCCATCAAGTGAACAACGCCCTGCAGCAGCAGGTGCTGGAACAGAGCCGCGCCGCGCTGCCGACCGACATCGTCGAGTACATCGAGGCGGTGCGCAGGCGCCCCCAGCCCGAAAGCCAGCTGATCTCCGTCCTGCACAAGGTGCAGCACCGCTTCGGTTACCTGGACCGCGCCCACATGGACGCCGTCGCCCATCTGCTGGGCGTGCCGGCGGCCAAGGTGAGCGGCGTGGCCACGTTCTACCATTTCTTCCGCCTGACCCCGCGCGGCAAGTACGTGATCAGCGTCTGCATGGGCACGGCCTGCTACGTCAAGGGCGCCGAGAAGGTGCTGGACAAAATCCGCGAGGAGCTGGGCATCGACCTGGGCGAGACGACCCGCGACGGCCTTTTCTCGCTGGAGGAATCCCGCTGCCTGGGAACCTGCGGCCTGGCCCCGGTGCTGATGATCAACGAGGAAGTGCACGCCAAGGTCAGCCCCGAGCAGATTCCCGCCCTGCTGCACAAGTACGCCGCCGCGCCCTGAGCCCCATGGCAGGCGCGGTTGACAACGGCGGCGAAATGTGCCATTTCTATGGCCGGATGAAGACGGCCGGGAGCTGAGCCATGGATCGAATTTACCTGGACAACAACGCGACGACCATCGTCGACCCGCGGGTCAAGGAGGCGATGGACCCGTTCTTCTGCCGCCAGTACGGCAACCCCAATTCGCTGCACAGCTTCGGCACCGAGGTCCACCCGGCCATGCGCCTGGCCATGGACCGCCTGTACTCCGGCATCGGCGCCGACGATCAGGACGACATCGTCATCAACGGCTGCGCCTGCGAAGGGAACAACCACGTGCTCCAGGGCGTCTGGTTCAGCCGGGTGCGCGGCGGCGCCCGGAACGAGATCCTGACCACCCAGGTGGAGCACCCCTGCGTGCGCAATACCTGCGCTTTCCTGGAGAGCCTGGGCGCCAAGGTCACCTATATGCCGGTCAACGCCGACGGCGTCGTCGACGCGGAAACGCTGCGCCAACACATCCACCCCGAGCGCACGGCGCTGGTCTCGGTCATGTGGGCCAACAACGAAACCGGGCTGGTCTTCCCGATCCAGGAACTGGCGGAAATCTGCCGCGAGAACGGCGTCCTCATCCACAGCGACGCCGTGCAGGCCGTCGGCAAGCTGCCGCTGGACGTCAGCCGGGCGCCGGTCGACTTCCTCACCTTCAGCGCCCACAAGTTCCATGGCCCCAAGGGCGTCGGCGGCCTGTTCATCCGCAAGGGCGTGTCACTGCCGCCGCTGCTCCACGGCGGCGAACAGATGGGCGGCAAGCGGGCCGGGACGGTCAACGTGCCCTACCTGGTCGGCATGGGGCTGGCCATGGAACTGGCGGTGGACAACCTGGCCTTCGAAAAAAGCGAGGTGCGCCGCCTGCGCGACCGGCTCGAGGACGCCATCCTGGCCATCCCCGACACCCTGGTGGTCGGGAAAAGGGAGCTGCGCACCCCCAACACCATCCTGGCCAGCTTCCGCGGCATCGAAGGCGAAGCCATGATATGGGACCTGAATGCCGGCGGGCTGGCGGCCTCGACAGGCAGCGCCTGCGCCTCCGAATCGCTGGAACCCAACCCGACCTTCGTGGCCATGGGCATCGACAAGGAACTGGCGCATACCGGCATCCGCTTCAGCCTGTCGCGCTTCACCACCGCCGAGGAGATCGACCGCGCCGCCGTGCTGATCCGCCGCTCGGCCGAGAGGCTGCGGGCCATCTCGTCGACGTACACGGGCGGCCACTGAACGGCGGCACTCAGCAGCGAGGCAAAATGGCAAAGAACGACCTGATCGGCGGCTCCCTCTGGGAGCAGTATTCGGAGAAAGTCAGCGAGCGCATGAACAACCCCCGCCACCGGGGCGAGATCAGCGAGGAAGAGGCGCGGGCCCTGGGAGCGCGCCTGGTCGTGGCCGACTGGGGCGCCGAGTCCTGCGGCGACGCCGTGCGCCTCTATTGGGCCGTCGACCCCAAGACCGACCGCATCCTGCTGGCCCGGTTCAAGAGCTTCGGCTGCGGCACGGCCATCGCCTCCTCCGACATGATGGCCGAGCTGTCGCTGGGCAAGACCGTCGACGAGGCCATGAAGATCACCAACATCGAGGTGGAGAAATCCCTGCGCGACATCGACGGCACGCCGGCCATACCGCCGCAGAAAATGCACTGCAGCGTCATGGCCTACGACGTGATCAAGAAGGCGGCCTCGATCTACAAGGGCGTGGACATCTCGGCCCTGGCCGAGGAGGACATCGTCTGCGAATGCGCCCGCGTCAGCCTGCGCACCATCCAGGACGTCATCCGCATCAACGACCTCAAGACGGTCGAGGAGATCACCCAGTACACCAAGGCCGGCGCTTTCTGCAAGTCGTGCATCCGCCCGGGCGGGCACGAGAAGCGCGCCCATTACCTCGTCGACATCCTGCGCGACACCCGCGCCGAGATGGAGAAAACAAAACTCCTCGTCCAGGCCGACGCCGGCGACTTCCGGTCCAGGAACCTGATCCAGAAGCACCGGGCCATCGAGACGGCGCTCGACGAAAAGGTCCGGCCCATGCTGGCCGCCGACGGCGGCAGCCTGGAGATCGTCGACATCCGCGAATCCCGGGACACGGCCGACGAGCCCGGAACGGTCAGCGTCTACATCCGCTACCTGGGCGCCTGCCGCGGCTGCATCAGCAGCACCCGCGGCACCCTGCAGTTCATCGAGAACATGCTGCGCCAGGAGCTGGACAAGTCCATCCGCGTCATCCCGCTGTAGCCCGCTTTGGCCAGCGGGGCCCGGGAAACCGGCCCGCCGCGGGCGGAACATTTCGTTTCCCGGGCCGGCCGCCCTTGCCGCTGACCGGCGGACCGCCGTCGGCCGGGATTGACTCCCGGCATGATTTGTGGTATAAAAAATAGCATCCAACCAAGGAGAATGACCATGTTTGCCATATTGGAAACCGGCGGAAAGCAGTATAAAGTGGCCGAAGGCGACATACTGGAGATCGAGCTGCTGCCCGCGGAGCTCATAAAAAAGGATACGGCCAGCCTGAATACGGTGCTGCTGATCCATGACGAAAAAGACGTGCTCATCGGCGACCCCTACGTCAAGAACGCCAAGATCAAGGCCAAGATCCTTGGCGAGATCAAGGACGAAAAGATCCGCATTTTCAAGTACAAGCCCAAGAAGGGCTACCAGAAGTCCCAGGGCCACCGGCAAAAGCTGCAGCGCATCCAGATCGAAAAGATCGAGGTCAAATCAAGCGCCAAGGCCAAGGATAAGGAGACGGAATAATGGCTCACAAGAAATCGGGCGGCAGCGCCAAGAACGGCCGTGAAAGCACGTCCAAACGCCTCGGCGTCAAGAAATTCGGCGGCGAACAGATTCACGCCGGCTCCATCATCGTCCGCCAGCGCGGCACGCGCATCCGCCCCGGCAAGAACGTCGGCATCGGCAAGGACGACACCCTGTTCGCCCTGGCCAGCGGCAAGGTGCGCTTTGTCGACCGCGCCGGCCGCAAGTTCGTTGAGGTCGATCCCAGCTAAGCCGCGGCGGGGCCGCTTCGCCTCCCCCGCCCGCCTTTCCCGGCATTCGCGGCATTCATCCCATGTTCGTTGATCGCGTCATCGTCTCTTTCCGCGCCGGCGACGGCGGCGACGGCTCGCGCAGTTTCCGCCGCGAGAAATTCATCCCCCGCGGCGGCCCCGACGGCGGCGACGGCGGCAAGGGCGGCGACATCGTCCTGATCAGCAGCCCCGTCTGCCAATCCCTGACCGATTTCAAGTACCAGCGCCAGTTCGCCGCCGAAAACGGCGGCGCCGGCGGCCGCCGCAAGTGCACCGGCCGCAACGGGGCCGACATCGTGCTCAAGGTTCCCCCCGGCACCGTGGTCAAGACCTACCCCGACGAGAAGCTGGCTTTCGACTTCGACCGTCTCGACCGCCGCTTCGTCATCGCCCGCGGCGGCAAGGGCGGCCGCGGCAACGTCCATTTCAAGTCCTCGGTCAACCAGGCCCCGCGCCGCGCCGAGAAGGGTGAACCGGGCGAGGCCATCCAGGTCGTGCTCGAACTGAAGCTCATCGCCTACGCCGGGCTGGTCGGCCTGCCCAATGCCGGCAAGTCGACCCTGATCTCGAAGATCAGCGCCGCCCGGCCGAAGATCGCCGACTACCCCTTCACCACCCTGACCCCCAACCTGGGGGTGGTGGATTACCAGGGGCGCAGCCTGATCGTGGCCGACATCCCCGGCATCCTGGAGGGCGCCCATCGCGGCGAGGGCATGGGCCTGGAGTTTCTGCGCCACATCGAGCGCACCCGCGTCCTGCTGTTCGTCATCGACGTCTCGCCTTTCACTTCATTGCCTCCGCTGAAGACCTTTGAGATCCTCGAAAACGAGCTGGAGCGCTACCAACCGCAGATGCTGCGCAAGAAGCGGGTGGTCCTGGCCAACAAGATCGACCTGCTGGGCGAGGACCGCGGCGGGATCGACGCCTTGCGGAATTTTTGCCGCCGGCGTAGAATCCCTTTCGTGGAAATATCGGCGTTGCAGGCGGCCCACCTGGATAAAGTGAAGAAGCTCCTCTTCTCGGCCCATGACCCGGCATAAGGTCGGCCTGCTGGGCGGCACCTTCAACCCTGTCCACCGCGGGCATATCGAGCTGGGCCTGAAGATCAAGGCCGCATTCGGCCTGGACCGCGTCCTTTTCATCCTCTCGGCCCGGCCGCCGCACAAGAAGCGCCAGGCGCTGCCGCCGGCGGAACTGCGCCTGGCCATGCTGCAGGCCGCCCTGCGGCCGCACCCGGGCCTGGAACCGTGCGATCTGGAACTGCGCCGCCAGGGCGAATCCTGGACCATCGACACCCTGCGCGAGCTGAAAGCCGCCGCCGCTGCCGGCGAGCGCTTCTATTTCATCACCGGCAGCGAAGGCTTCCTGAAGATCCGTACCTGGAAGGAGTACCGCCGCGTACTGCGCGAGGTCTACTTCATCATCGTGCTGCGCCGCCGCGAACACCGGCCAAGGGTGGAAAAGCTGCTGCGCGAGGAGGGCATCCCCTTCGGCCCCGCCCTGTCCGCCGCCGATCCGCCCCCGGGAGCTTTCCTGCATTCGTACGTCTCGGATTACCTGGAGCTCTCGGCCACCGCCATCCGCCGCAAGCGTTCGCACGGCCAGGACGTCTCGCCCTACGTGGAGCGCAACGTGCATAAAATCATGGAGGAAATCAAGCTGTATGAAGAAGGATGAATACGATCGCGTCCTGGAGGACCTGCAGCATCGCCGCATCCCGGACGCCGTCAAGAAAACCGTGACCGCCCTGCTGGACAAGCAAGCGGAAAAGATCACCGTGCTCAAGCTGAAGGGCCTCAGCGAGATGACCGATTACCTGGTCGTCTGCAGCGGCAACTCGGCCCGCCAGAACAAAGCCCTGGCCGACGCCGTGCGCGACCGCCTGCGGGAAGACCTGCGGCTGCATCCGCTGGGCAGCGAGGGTGAGACGGCGGCCGAGTGGATCCTGGTCGACTATGTCGACTTCATCGTCAACATCTTTTCCGCCGACTGGCGGAAGAAGTACGCGCTGGAAAAGCTGTGGATGGATGCCAAGCGCTACGATTTTTCCCCTGATCTCTAGCCTGGCCGATCCCGCCTCGCTGGCGGTTCGGGCCGCCGTGGAGCGCGTCGCCGGTCTGGACACTCCGGTGCTGCTCTGGGGCGAAACCGGCAGCGGCAAGGATTTCTGGGCCGAGGCCCTCGCCGCCGCCAGCCCCTTCCAACCGCTGCTCAACCTGGGCTGCGGCGACGTGCCCGAGACCCTGCTGGAGAGCGAGTGGTTCGGCTTCCGCCGGGGGGCGTTCACGGGCGCCGACCGCGACAGCGAGGGCAAGTGGCGCCAGGCCGGGAACGGCACGATCTTCCTCAACCAGATCGACCTGCTGAGCCTGGCCATGCAGGCCAAGCTGCTGCGGGCCATCGAGCGCAGGAAGGTGTTTCCCCTCGGTTCGGCCGGCGAGGTCGACATCGCGGCGCGCTTCCTCTTCTCCGCCGACGCCGCGATCGAGGACAAGGTGCGCGCTGGCGCTTTCCGCGCCGACCTCTTCTACCGCATCTCGACGGTCAGCATCCGCCTCCCGTCCCTGCGCGAGCGCCCGGGCGACATCCTGCCCCTGCTGCGCCATTTCTGCGCCGGCCAGGGCGTCGCCGTCGCGCTCGACGAAGAAGCCGCACAGCGCCTGCGGCGCTATCCCTGGCCCGGGAACGTCCGCGAGCTGCGGAACTTCGTCGCCGGCCTGGCCGTGCGCGGCGCCGCCCTGGACGCTGCGGCCGTAACCGCCCTGCTGGACCGTCCGGGGCCCGTCCTGGACTTGATCCGCTCCGGCGAGCGCACCCTGGCTGAAGTCGAGGCCGAGTACACCGCCTACCTGCTGCGCAAATACCGCAACAAGAGCCGGGTGGCGCGCATCCTGGGCATCTCGCGCAAATCGCTGTACAACAAGCTGAAGCGCCATGAATGCCATTGAGCTGGTCTGCCCCGGCGAGCTGAAATTCAGCGGCCTGCAGGAACTTGAAAAAAAATATTTACAAAACATAAATTATTATGTAAAATTCAGCGTAAAAAAACTGAGGGAGATCCGCGGCAAGGAGGAGGCTTTCGTGATGGCGAAGGAGGGCGCATTGTTCCTGAAGGAGATCCAGCCCCGGGATTATGTCGTCGTCCTGGATGAAAAGGGGAAAAGAATGGACTCGCGGCGCTTCGCCGCTTTCCTGGGCGAGAAGATGTCCTACCACCCGGCCCGCCTGCTCTTCCTGATCGGCGGCTTCGCCGGCTTCGCCCCGACAGTGAAAGCGCGCGCCGACCTGGCCATTTCCTTTTCCGACATGACCTTCGCCCATGATATCTTCCGCATCCTCTTCCTGGAGCAGCTCTTCCGGGCCATGACCATCATTCACGGCACCGCATATCACCGCTAGGAGAAAAAAAATGAAAATGGAACAGATCGCCAAGATAAAAAAACGGCTCCTCTCGCTGCGCGAGGAGATCCTGAAGGTCATCGAGTGGCGCGACGCCTCCGGCGGCGCCAACGGCGCCATGGACGAGATCGACCAGGCCAACGAGCTGATCGAGAAGGAGATGGGCTTCGTCATGTCCAACAACATGCGCTCCAACCTCAAGGAGGTCGAGGATGCCCTCGACCGCATCGAGAAGAAGCACTACGGCAAGTGCCTGCACTGCGGCGAGGAGATCTCCCCCAAGCGCCTGGAAGTCCTGCCCTTCGCCCGCTACTGCGTCCCCTGCCAGGAGAAGATGGAGAACCGCGGCCGCTGAGCGGCCGGGGCCGGCTCAGAGTTCCAGCAGGATTCCCAGGCGCAGGCTGCGCGGCAGCTGCAGCTCGTTGGCCATGCGCTCCAGATCGTTGGAAAAGGCGTTTTCCGACAGCTCGCCGCCGAAATCCAGCAGGTTGAACACGGACAATTCCAGGCGGCCCTTTTTCCCGAATAGCCGGACATCGTAGTTCAGCTTGAAGTTGAAGTCCCAGATGCAGTCTTCCCTGGGCCCGCCTTTCCGTGAATGCTCGTCCTCGGCCTGGATGGTCTGGTAGCTGATCACCCACTGGCCGTGGCGCTGGAAAGCGTCGATGAAGGCGAAGGGATTGCCGTCGCGGTACTTGACGCTGCCCCCGAGGAAGAGGCGCCGCGACAGGAAATAGCCGAAATAAATCTTGCCCACGAAGGCGCGGTCGCCGTCGACGCGGCCGAAACCGTTGATCCAGGCGTTGGGGAAGGCCTGGCTCTCGGAGATGACGCCGACGTCGTTGGCCTCCGGTCCGTTGCCAAAGGCGGTGGTGCCCATGCCCATGTGGGCGAGGAAGGAGAACGAGAAATACCAGCGCCGCGCCCGTTCTCCGTGGATGCGCAGCAGGAACTGGGCATAGAACGGGTCCTTGGCAAAGGGGGCGTTGCCCAGCTCATAGGCGCTGACCGGGCGGTCCAGGAAATAGTATTCCCTGCCGTCCACCCACTCGTAATGCCCGTAATCATCGGCGAAGGCGGCCCACAGCGGCCGGCGGATCCTCTTGTACAGCCCCTTGATATCCAAGTGGAAGTTGCGGGACAGGCGCGTGGTCAGAAGCAGCTCCAGGCGTTCGCGCCGGCTCGGCTTCAGGTCCGCGGCGGCGGCGTGGCTGGTCCCGCCGCTCAAGGCGAACAGCGCGCCCTGCTCGCCGGTCTGGAACAGCCCGTCACGGTTGGCGTCGGCCCAATAGCGGAACTCGGCGCCCGGTCGCCGCGTTTCCAGAAAATCGCCGGCTCCGGCGCCCAGCTCATAGGGCAGCACGCCGAAGGAAAGGGAGAGCCTTGTCCGCGCTCCGGCCTGCCAGCCGATGCCGGCCTCGGCCCCGGGCTGCAGGAAATCGAGGCTGGCAATGGCAGCCTGGAAGCCGAGGCGCTGGTACTGCAGGAAGAGCCGGGAGCGGAGATCGAAGCCCGCGCCCAGGTCCAGGCGCAGCAGCGTGCCGGCCGCGGCCACGGCGCGCTGGTTGCGGTAGGCATGGACGGCGGCCGGCCCCGGCCGCAGGAACACCAGGTAGGGCTCGCCGGCGAAGAATATGCCGTGCCGGCCGCCGCCGAGCTCGGCGGCGGCGTGGAGGACGAGCGCCAGGTCCAGGAACGGCTCCAGTTCGGCCTCCCGGCCGCGCCAGGCGAAGCGCAGCTTGCGGTCGACCGCCAGGGCCAGGGTATCGGCGCTGAACTCGCCTTGCTTCTCAAAGGGCAGGAACGCCTGGCCGTCGATATCCTTCAGGTCCTTGCCGGCATCGGGAACCGCCGGCTGCAGCTCCTGGCGCTCGTGAATCCAGGAGAACCTGGCATGGAGCGCCCGGCCCGACCAGGCGGCCCCGGCCAGCCATGAACTCTTGTCCTGCCCGTAGGTCTCCTGCGGGTAGCGGCCGTCCTCGGCAAAGAGGTTGCCGCGGCGGCCCGAATTGACGGCCAGGTCGAGGTCCAGGGTGCCGGAGGCGAAATGCCGCTGCCAGCGGCCGAGAAGGCCCAGCAGCCCGTTCTCCTCCTCGAACTGGGCATCGCGGCGGTTGAAATCGTTGAAGCGCCTCCGGGTGGCGGAGTAGCCGCCCGCCAGCAGCAGCGAGGAGCGCCGGCCGCCCTTTTCCAGGCTGAAGTCGAGCTGGTAGTTGCCGCTGAGGCGGCGGCGCGTTTCGTAGAGGTCATCGGCGCGCAGCGTGGCGTGATTGGCCACGGCCAGCTTGCCCAGCGAGGTCCAGCCGCCCAGGTTGGGCAGGGCACTGGAGAGCATGAGCCGCGAGACCGTCCCGCCGGTTGCCGCCGTGCCGGGGCGCGGCGAGAAGAAAAATCCGTAGTCGCGCCGCAGCGGCGTCTCGCCGCGCAGGGTCATCGAGCCGACGGCCAGGAAGGGGATGCGCAGCGCCGGGGCGCCGTCATCCAGTCCGGAGTTGATGGCATGCCCCGCGTAATGCCAGCGGAACCGCGTCCAGGGATCGCCCTCGAAATAGACCCTGGGGCGATCGCTCAGGCCGAAGCCGTTGCTCTCCTCGGTCAGCCAGACGGCGTCGGGAGCCAGGTTCTCGACGAAATTCGCGTCGTAATAGCCGCCGGGCTGAGTCTCGATGCGGAAGCCGTCGAGGACGAACTCGGCCTCGTCATGGTTCTCCTGGGCGGGCAGGGGCGGCGAAGCGAAGAGGGCCAGCAGCAGCCAGCCGGAAAACGCGATCTTAAGGCTCATGGGCTTTGCTTTTTTTTCAGTTTCGCTTCGCTCTTTCTTCGTTGCTCGATCCACGATGCTCTTTACCAGCCAATGCTTTTTTCTCGTCACTCGTCACTTGTCACTCGTCACTTATTTCCGCAATTCCATATGGAAAAATATACCATGAATCGGCGTCGAGGGCGAGCGAAGCGCTCAGTCGACGAACAGGCGGAGGGAAAGGCCGGCACCGGCCGGGGTGAAGGCCGGCGTGACCTGCAAGCGCCGGCGCTGGTTGCGAACCACCATCTTGCCGACGGCATAGCCGATGGCCGCGCCCAGGAAAACGTCGGAGAGCCAGTGGGCGTCCTCGGTAAGCCGCGACAGGCCGGCCAGGGTGGCCAGGCCGTAACAGAGCGGCGGCACCCAGGAGCGGTGGCGGTAGTTCTCGGCGATCACCGTGGCCAGGCCCCAGGCCGAGACCGTGTGGCCGGAAAAAAAGGAATCGTAATTGGAGAAGTAGCCGCCGTAGCGCTTGAAGAACGCGGCCGGGCCGTGCCAATGGTCGCTGCCGTCAGCGACCGACGGGCGCTGGCGCCCCGACAGGTGCTTGGCGACCTGGACCAGCAGCCCGGTGTGCAGCAGCGTCTCCCAGGCCATCAGCCCGGTGTCGCGCGCCCGGCGGTCCCTGGCCAGCACGCCGCCCAGGAAAAATACACCGGCGACGCCGCAGTCCAGGCCCCAGTCGCCCAGCAGGGTGAGGGCTGGACTGGCCTTGTCCGCCCAGGAATGGCCGGCCTGGAAGGCCTTGAATTCCTTGTAGATCGCCTCGTCGTTGGCGATCAGCAGCCCGGTGGCGGCCAGCGCGGCGCCGAAAGCCAGCAGCCCTTTTCCGTCCAGGTGAAACGGCGTTGTCCACATCTCCGCCTCGTCCTTCAGGAAATTCGAGCGGTAAGCTGCCAGCCCGCTGCCTTCCTGCCCGACCTCGGGCACGGCCGCCGCGGGCGCTTCCTGTCCGGACAGGAACGGGCCGCTGAGCAGGCACAGCACCAGCCAGGCGATCACGGCCGCCGTGGCGGGGACTTTCAGGGTCTCTTTTGTCATTACGGGCGATTCTCCCATGCGCAGGCGCAGGATGATGAGAAGATGCATTTTACACCAAGCGGCGGCACAAGTAAACCGCGCGCGGACTTGACAAGACCACTCATTTGCCGTATAAATAGCCTGTCATGCCGAAGTGGTGGAATTGGTAGACACGCCAGTTTCAGGTACTGGTGAGCATTGCGCTCGCGGGGGTTCGAGTCCCCCCTTCGGCATGTTGTTTCATTACCCCGGAGATCCGACCGGGCTCCGTCTTCAACGATCATGAGCAAGGGGAATATCGCCGTCCTGCTTTCCGGGCGCGGAAGCAATTTCGCCGCCATCGTCCGCGCCTCGCGGGCCGTGGGCGCCAATTTCGCCGTGCGCCTGGCCATCAGCGACCGCGGCGACGCCGCGGGGCTGAAAAAGGCCGCCCGACTGGGCATCCCGGCCCGGCACGTCGATCCCAAGAGCTTTCCCGACAAGGCCGCCTACGAGGCTCGCTTGTGCGAGCTGCTGGAGGGCGAACGAATCGACCTGGTCTGCCTGGCCGGCTACATGCGCCTGGTCGGACCGGTCCTGCTCGGCCGCTTTGCCCACCGCATCCTGAATATCCATCCCGCCCTGCTCCCCTCTTTCCCCGGGCTCGATGCCCAGGCGCAGGCCCTGCGCTTCGGGGTGAAGGTGAGCGGCTGCACCGTCCATTTCGTCGACGCCGGCACCGACTCGGGGCCGATCGTCGCCCAGAAGGCGGTGGCGCTGCGCCCCGAAGACGACGTGCAGGCGCTCAGCCGGCGCATCCTGCGCCAGGAGCACCGCCTGTACCCGCAGGCCATTTCGCTGTTCTGCGCCGGCCGCTTGCAAATCGCCGGCCGCGCGGTTATCATCAAGCCATGATCAAGCGGACCGCCGGATTGTTCCTGCTGCTGGGGCTGGCGCTGATGATGCGCGCCGGCGATTATTCCATGGAAAAGGCCATGAAGATCGACGGCTTCCTGGAGCGCATCGCCGCCCCGCGCCCCGCCTCGCTCTTTCTGAAAAAGGCGGTTTTCAGCGAAAGCGAGCTGAACGCCTACCTGAACCTCATTTATACCAGAAAATACGCCCCGGAAGTGACCTTCATCGAGCTGCGCCTCAAGGACAAGAATCTCGTCGCCGGCAGCCTCAAAATCAAGCTGGCCGGCGAAAAGTACTCCGCCGTCCCCCTTTTCCTGCGCGACAGCGAAGTGCGCTTCCGCGGCGCATTCGAATGCAGCAACTACCACATGCGCGTCGTCTTCTCCGAGCTGGTCATCAACGGCACCCACTTCTCCCCCGACGTCCTCGACGAGGCATTCGCCGCCGCCCAGTTCACTGCCCGCGAGAAGCGGTCGATCTTCAACTGGTTCACGCTGCTGCCGGGGCTGAAGAACGTGCAGAGCTCGGAAAAGAAGATCGTCTTTTTCTATTGACCATCACTGCGCGCACGCCGGTCGAGGAGCTCAAGGGCATCGGCCCCGCCCGCGGCGCCGCCCTGCGCCGCCGCGGCATCGCCAGCGCCGGCGACCTGCTGCTGAATTTTCCCGACGACTACCTTGACCTGACCCGAACCGAGGCCGGCCTTGTCCCCGGGGAGGAGCGCAATTATGTCTTCGTCCCGGGTCGCGCCCGCGTCCGCCGCAACTTCAAGAAAAGGTCGTCGCTGCTCCGCATCGAAGGCCGGATCGGCGCGGACAAGGTCACGCTGGTTTTTTTCAACCAGCCCTACCTGCTCCGGCCCCTGCAGAACCGCGACGCCATCTGCGTCCATGGCCGCGTCGAGGAGCGCCAGGGGCAATGGCAGATGGTCAACCCGCTGCTGGTCCCGGACGACGTCCGCGGGGGCGTACTGCCGCGCTATCGCCCGCTGGGAACGCTGAAAGGCGGCACGCTGCGCAAGATCATCCTCGGCGCCCTCGAAGCGTGGCGCGACGGGGAGGAGCCGATCCCCGAGGCGCTGCGGCGGCGCCACGGCTTCCCCGACGCGGCCGCGGCACTGGACTGGCTTCACCGCCCGGCCCGGCTCGATCCGCCAACGATCGAGCGCATGAAGGAGCGCTTCATTTACAGCGAACTTCTCTTCTTCCAGCTCGAGCTCCAGGCGCTGCGCGCCGCCTTCCGCCGCCGCCGCCGCCGTCACCGCTACCGCTTCCCCGAGGCGCTGCGCCGCGCCGTCGCCGTTCGCCTCCCCTTCCAGCTCAGCCCGGAGCAGGAGGCGGCCTTCAGCGCCGTCGTCAACGACCTGCTCTCGCCTCAGCCCATGCAGCGCCTGCTGCAGGGCGAGGTGGGCAGCGGCAAGACCATCGTCTCTTTCCTGGCCCTGCTCCTGGCCAGGGAGAACGGCTACCAGGGGGCTTTCCTGGCCCCGACCGAGATCCTGGCCCGGCAGCATTACCAGAAAGCCCGCGCCTTTTTCGGCGCCAACGGCGTGGCCCTGCTCACCGGCGGCAGCGACGCCGCAGAGCGCCGCCGGGTTCTGGCCGGCCTGGCCGACGGTTCCGTTTCGCTGGTCTTCGGCACCCATGCCCTGATCGGGGAAGACGTCGCTTTTCGCGAACTGGCCATGGTGGTCATCGACGAGCAGCACCGTTTCGGGGTGGCGCAACGGGCCGCCCTGTTCTGCAAGAGCCGCGCGGCCGATCTGCTGGTCACCACGGCCACCCCCATACCGCGCACCATGCTGCTGGCCATGTACAGCGACGTGGCGGTCTCCACCCTGAAGCAGCCGCTGGCCGGGCGGCAGCCGGTGGAGACCCGCGTCATCGCCGCTGGCGACCGCGAGCGCTTCTACGGCCGGCTGCGGGTCGAGCTCCAGCGCGGGCGCAAGGGATTCATCATCCTGCCCCTGATCGAGGCGGCGGAGCAATTCCCCGACCTGCGCGCCCTGCGCGACGAGGCGCGGGAGAACCAGGCGCGTTTCCCGGGGATCGCCCAGGCGTCCCTGTCGGGGAAGAGCGGCGCCGCGGAGAAACAGCGCGCCCTGGAGCGTTTCGCCGCCGGCGCGGTGCGCCTGCTGCTGGCCACCACCGTGGTCGAGGTGGGCATCGACGTGCCCGACGCCACCTTCATGGTCATCGAGAACGCCGACCGCTACGGCCTGGCCCAGTTGCACCAGCTGCGCGGCCGGGTGGGCCGGGGCCCGGGCAAGTCCTATTGCTTCCTGGTCGAGTCGCCGCGCCCCAGCGAAAACGGCCGCCGGCGCCTGAGCACGATCGCCGCCAGCCAGGACGGCTTCGCCATCGCCGAAATGGACCTGGAACTGCGCGGCGGCGGCGTGATCGCCGGCCTCGAGCAGGCCGGGGAGATCGATTTCCGCCTCGCCGACCCCAAGCGGGACGTGCGCCTGCTGCAGGCGGCCCAGGTCGACGCCCGGCGCCTGCTGGAGCATGAGGAGCTGCAAAATCCCGCTGTCCGCGAGTTCCTCGCTGCGCTGCAGGCCAAGATCAGGAAGGTCAGTTTCAGTTAACGGATGCCTGAAGGGCAAAAGTGGTAGTGATCGTGGTAGTGGTTGCAGGAGGCAATACAAAGACAAGTGTTAGTGTTAGTGTTGGTGTTAGCAGGAGGCCTTACAGGCATAAGTGGTTGTGATAGTGGTAGTGATAGTCAGAGAGAAGAGCATTTCTGTTCTTTCTCATCACG
>CAZLSH010000016.1:0-26238 GCA_964562095.1 uncultured Clostridia bacterium
GACTTGGTTCCGGCCGGGATGACGGCGGTGTAGGTGGTTGAATAACGGAAGCGGGGTTTGGGCTGGAAGGCCAGGGTGCGGTTGCCGCGCCAGAAAAATTCTCCCCGGACCGCCGGGGTGATCCTGACCAGCGAGGCGCCGTCGCGCTTGCCGCCCAGGGGCAGCATGTCGTCGGAAAAAGTGACGGCCAGCTCCCTGTTTTCCAGTTCCTGCAGGACGCCGGAAAGGTTGGCGACCGCTTTCAGCTCTTCCCCGGGGAGATCGGCGGCCGGGCCGACCGCCAGCAACGCCGGAAGCATTGCCGCCAGCAGTAGAAAATAGACTTTCATTTCCGCCTCCTGCAGCTGGGATGGACCGTTTGCGAATCATGGGACGGCCCGGCCAGGCATTTTTGCCTGGGCGCAGCGCAGTGATTATGCTTGAGGAGGTCGGTTTTTACAATCCCCGGGCGGGAGGAGTCAGCCGATATCGAGGTGCCGGGCGTAGCGGGAGGCGAGGACCCTTTCGTGATAGTCGTTGCCGGTGTGGTTGTAGCCGTTGTTGTAGAGGATCAGGGCCTTGACGATGTCGCCCCGGGTCTCCAGCAGGTAGCTTTTCAGGATGGTCAGGCCGAGCTCGATGTTGTAGTCGATTTGAAACAGTTTCTTGCGCTCAATTTTCAGGGCGTTCTTCCAAACCGGGTAATTCACCTGCATCAGGCCGCAGGCACCGGCCTTGGAAACGGCGCGGCGGTCGAAACGGCTCTCGACGTAGATGACGGCCATGATGAGGTAGGGGTTGAAGCCGTGCCGGTTGCTCAGGGTGAACACCGAGTCGGCGATGCGGGAGAATTCGGGCGAGTGCAGGCGGTAGACGTTCTCTTGGAAGCGGTAAAAATCGGTCTTGGCCATTTCTCCGTGGTGGGAGTTGAGTTGATCGTTGAGGTGGTCGACTGTTTTCTGCAGGGATTGAATGGTCTTCCGGCTTTCGGCCTCGCGGGCCGAGAGGATGATGGCGTTGGCCAGGAAGATGCCTGACAGGCCGATTAAAAACAATGCAATTCCACGAAAGTTTTTAGGGGGGTTCATTGTATTCCTTGGATCCGATTTCGGAAATGATATTATTGCACGGATCGCTGCCTTTGTCAAGCCGGGGAATGACCGGCTGGGCTATTCCTGGTCGTCTGCGCGGTGGCGCCGGATGCGCATGCCCGTCAGGCCTCCGCGACGGGGATCTTCCGTGCCGCCGAAGTGCAGGCAGAGGGGGCAGGAGCCGGTAAATGCGCTCAGCAGGGTGATGATGCCCAGCAGGCCGAGCCAGTTCCTGAAATAGAGGCCGGCGCCGATGATGGAGAGCGAAACGATCACGCGAATCCACTTCGCCGCCTGGTCCGTGCCGCACTGCATTGTCTTGGGCATAGGGAGATTATAACCGGGGGAGCCAGGCAGCGCAAGCTGTTTGTCTTGCGATCAGGCGCTCGTAAATGGAGGATAAAGCCGAGTTCGTGACGCGATAATCGAATTCCCGGGCGCGTTCCAGGGAACGCGCTGCCAGGTCGGCCCGCTCCTGCGGGGAACGCAGGAGCGTTTCCAGGCCGCCGGCCAGGGCTTCCGGGTCCTGGGAAGGGATCAGGAGGCCGTAACCCTGCACGATCTCAGGGATGCCGCCACTGGCGGCCGCCACGACCGGCAATCCGCAGGCCATGGCCTCGATGATGGCCGAGCCCATCCCCTCCAATTTCGCAGGGTGGGCGTAGGCATCCAGCGCATGAAAGTATGCCGGCATGTCGTCGATGAAGCCCGGCAGCTTGAAGCGTTCGCCGATCCCCAAATCCGCTATCCTTTCCTGGAGGCGGCGGCGCAGGGGGCCCTCGCCGGCGATGGAGAAATAGAGCCCGGGAAATGCGCGGGCAAGCCGGGCGGCGGCTTCCAGCAAATAGATGTGCCCTTTGTGATCGACCAGGCTGCCGGCGCTGCCGACATGAAAAGCGTCCGCCGGGATGCCCAGGCGGGCCCGTATCCGGCCGGGTTTGGCAGCGGGAACGAATCGTCCCAAATCGATGCCGTCGTGGATCACGAAGGTCTTGCCCGTATCCAGGCCCCTGGCCGACAGGATATCCTTGATTCTCTGCGAAACGGCAATGACCGCGTCCAGGGGTCGGTATTTCAGCCGGGCCGCCAGCCATCCCACCGGAAAATCGACCCGGCGGTGGGCGACAACGATCTTCCGCCGCCTCCGGCCCACCCATAATCCGGCCAGGATGCCGCGGGCGTCGTGGCAGTGGATGATTTCAGGCTGGAAAGCCGCGGCGGCTTTTTCCAGGCGCGATATGCTCCGGGCCGGGCCTTCGCCCGGGGCCAGCCAGGGATAGGTCGGGATGCCTTCATGGAGCAGCCTGTCATGCAGCGGGCTGCCGGCACGGCAGACGGTCGCGTTCGCATGGCCCGATTCGCCAAGGAAAGCCAGCAGGTATAACAGCTGCTGCTGGCCGCCGCGCCAATCCCTACCTGAGTCCAGATGCAGGATTCTCATCTGCTGCCTGGTCGCGCCCCTGGCGGCGCGCGGACTTTTTCAATTCCAGGGCCTTGAGGTATTTCAACGCAGTCGCCCAGGATGACAGCAGGGCGATTACGAAGCCGGCAAAACCGTCGAGAAAGCCGAGCCTGAGGATGTAGTGCCTGGCGAACGTGCAGATCGGCAACAGGCCGGCGCGGCCAAGTAGGAGCTTTGTCCCGGTTGCCGCGATCTCTTCGGCCTGCAGGGAGGAATAGCGGTCGATGCGGCGCAGATGGTCGGAGATGTTGCGGTAGGTGAAGTGCAGGATGGCGCCGGGCAGGGAGGCGGTGGCGCCGCTGACGTTCAGCCGCTCGTGGATCCGCCCCTGCCACGAGGCGCCGCTCTTCTTGAAGAGCCGGACCTTGCGGTCGGGATACCAGCCGGAATGGCGAATCCAGCGGCCCAGGTACCGCGTGCGGCGCTGGATGGCGAAGGCCGCCACGCCGGCACGGGGAGCGCTTTCCTTCAGGTCGGCGATGGCGCGCTGCAGTTCGGGGGAAACGCGCTCGTCGGCGTCCAGGTTGAGGATCCATTCATTGCCGGCCTGTTCCATGGCGAAGTTTTTCTGTTGGCCGTAGTTCTCGAAGCGCCGCTGCATGACCCGGGCACCGGAGGCGCGGGCGATCTCCATGGTGTGGTCGTCGGAATAGGAGTCGACCACCACCACCTCGTCGGCCACCCCCCGGAGGCTGGCCAGGGCGTCGGGAAGGCGGTCCTCCTCGTTGCGGGTGATGATCACCGCCGATATCTTCATGACGGCGCCTTCCAGTCCCATGCCGGAGGCCGCGTCAGTGCCGGAAGTGGCGAATGCCGGTGAACACGAGGGAAACGTTGAGCTTCTGCGCCGTCAGGATCACGTCGGTGTCCCTGACCGAGCCGCCGGTTTCGACCACGACGGCGATCTTGTTCCGGGCGGCCAGCTCGATCGAGTCGGGAAAGGGGAAGAAGGCGTCGGAAAGCAGAACGGCGCCGCTGACCGGCGCCTGGCTCTTGCCGATGGCCAGTTCCACCGAGTCGATGCGGCTGGCCTGGCCGGCGCCCACGCCGATGAGCTGCAGGTTCTTGACGAGGATGATGCCGTTCGATTTCACGTACTTGATGATCTTCCAACCGAAATCGACGTCGGCCTTTTCCTTCTTGCCCAGCGGCTTGCCGGCCTTGAGTTCGAAGGCATCGACGGCAAAGGGGTGGATGTCCCGGCTCTGGTGGACGAAACCGCCGGGAATGGTCTTGAAGTCGCTTCGTTCCACGTAGCCGGCCGGCATGCGGATCAGGCGCAGGTTCTTTTTTTTGCGCAAAAGCTTCAGAGCCTCGGCGGAGAAATCGGGGGCGAGAATGACCTCGAAGAATATATCGGCCATGGCCGCGGCGGTTTCTTCCTCGAGACGGTTGTTGAAGCCGACGATGCCGCCGTAAGCCGAGCGCGGATCGCCGGCAAAGGCTGCCTGGAAGGCCGCTGTCTGGTTGGAGTCGAGGGCGGCGCCGCAGGGATTCTGGTGCTTGACGACGGAGGCGAAATGCTTCTTGCCCTGGAAATCGTTGAGCAGCTCGTACATCATGGCCATGTCGAGGATGTTGTTGTAGGACAGCTCCTTGCCGTGCAGCTGGTCGATGTTTTGGAAGGGGGAGCGGCGGTCGCGGATGGCCAGGAAAGCCGCCTGATGAGGATTCTCGCCATAGCGCAGCGAACGCGTCCGGCGGCCGGCGATGGTCATGAAATCGGGGGGGGCCTCCTGGCCGGCGGCGAGGTAGCCCGCGATCAGTGAATCGTAGAAGGACGTATAGGCAAAAGCTTTCTGCGCCAGGCGTTTTCTCAGCTCCGGCGCGATGTCGCCGCCGCCCTCGACGGCGGCGATGACGGCTGAGTAGTCCGTTTCGTCGATCAGGACCAGGGTGTCCTTGAAGTTCTTGGCGGCGGCGCGCACCAGGGCCGGGCCGCCAATATCGATGTTCTCCAGCATGACACCCAGGTCGTCGGCGCTTTTTTCCAGAGCGGTCTCGAAGGGATAGAAGTTGATGATCACCAGGTCGATCTTGCCGGAGTGGAGCTCCTCGAGCTGCTTCAGGTGGCCGGCCGTCTTCTTGGCCAGGACGGGAGCGAAAATCAGCGGGTGCAGGGTCTTGACCCGGCCGTCGAGGATCTCGGGGAAATTGGTGATGCCGGATACCTCGGTGACCGGGATGTCTCTTTCCCGGAGATAGGCGGCCGTGCCGCCGGTGGATATGATCTCCCAGCCGGCCTGGTGCAGGACGGTGGCGATGCCGTCGATCCTTTCCTTGTTGTAGACGCTGATCAATGCCCGCTTCATGGTGCATCCTCCGCTAGGCCCCCATTATAGCCTGTTGCGGGCCGCGAAGCAAAAACCGGGCGCGATGCCAGCGTTCCATCCAGGCGAACCGCGAGCCGGCATGGGCTTCGTGCCGGCGGCAGCGCGGCCCGCAGGGGCGCTTTTCGCTGGCTCCCGGGAGCGGAGAGTTTCACAAATCCCGCCATTTATGATACAATGCAGCTTGTCCTGTCACGGGGTGTAGCGCAGACTGGCTAGCGCGTTCCGTTCGGGTCGGAAAGGCCGGAGGTTCAAATCCTCTCACCCCGATTTTCTTCTTTCTTTCCCCGCCGTCCCCTTGAACCCCATTTCGTTTTGATGTATAATTCCAGCTTCGGTTGTGACTTCAATGGGGAATAAATGGAAAACCTAAACGAATTGGTGGTGGTGCTTTATTTCGTGGTGCTCTCGCTGCTGGCCGTTTTCGGCGCGCATCGCTATGTCATGGTCTATCTTTATTATAAGAACAAAAAGGCCGCGCCCAAGCCCGAGCGCCTGTTCGTGGAACTGCCGCGGGTGACCATTCAATTGCCCATGTACAACGAGATGTACGTGGCCGAGCGCCTGATCGACGCCGTGGTGAAAATGGATTACCCGCGCCAGCTGCTGGAAATCCAGGTACTGGACGACTCCACCGACGAAACGGTGGCCATTGCTTCGCGGCGGGTCGAGTTGTACAGGAAACAGGGCATGGACATCTCCTACCTGCACCGCCAGAACCGCCAGGGCTTCAAGGCCGGCGCCCTCGAGGAGGGCATGAAGGTGGCCAAGGGCGAGTTCATCGCCGTTTTCGACGCCGACTTCGTCCCCCACAAGCACTTCCTGCAGAACACGATCCACTACTTCACCGCCGCCAACGTCGGCATGGTGCAAATGCGCTGGAGCCACCTCAACCGCAATTTTTCGCTGATCACCAACCTGCAGTCGATCTTTCTCGACGGTCACTTCGTCATTGAGCATACGGCCCGCAACCGCTCCGGCCGTTTCTTCAATTTCAACGGCACCGCCGGCATCTGGCGCAAGGCCGCCATCATCGACGGCGGCGGCTGGCAGCACGACACCCTGACCGAGGATCTCGATCTGAGCTACCGCACGCAGATGAAGGGCTGGCAGTTCATTTATCTCCCCGAGCATTCGGTGCCCGCCGAGCTGCCGGTGGACATCGTGGCCTTCAAGGCGCAGCAGCACCGCTGGGCCAAGGGTTCCATCCAGACCGCCAAGAAGCTCCTGCCCAGCATCTTCCGGGCCAAGCTGCCGCTGCGCGTCAAGGTGGAGGCTTTCTTCCACCTGGCGGCCAATTTCGCCTACCTGCTGATGGTGCCGCTGTCGGTTTCCATCCTGCCGGTGGTGCTGATGCGCCGCGACATGGACTGGGGACAGATGTTCATCTACGACGTCCCCCTGTTCCTGATGGCCACCGCTTCGGTCACGGCGTTTTACATCGTTTCCCAGAAAGAGCTGTACTCCAACTGGACCGCCACCTTCAAGTACCTGCCCCTGCTCATGGGGCTGGGCATCGGGCTGTCGGTGAACAACTCGTTCGCCGTCCTGGAAGCCCTGATGAACAAGGAATCGGAATTCGTGCGCACGCCCAAATTCGGCATCGAAAAGAAGAACGACAGCTGGACGACCAAGAAATACCGGGGCAACAAGAATCTCATGATCACCGTCCTGGAGCTCGTCCTGGGCATGTATTTCACCTTCGCCGTGATCACCTGCGTCAGCGAGGGGATCTGGCTCACCCTGCCTTTCCTCATGATGTTCCAGTACGGTTATCTCTACATCTCTTTCCTTTCGCTGTCGACGATATTCAAGCACAAGGTCCTGGTCAAGAAAGCCAGCATCAGCATCGCCGGCTGAAACCGGATCGAGCATGACCGCCCCCACGCCGCTGTTCGCATCCCGGCCGCTCTGACGGCGCATGAGATTCAACGCCTATTTCATCCGCCTGGCCCATTCCCAATCCGCCTTTCAAGGGAATGTCCAGCTGGACGGCAAGAACCTCCCGGTCAGCTTCCGCCACATCAGCTCCGATCTCTTTGCCGCTCATTTCAAGAACCAGGTCGAACTGACGTTCCGCCAGCGCGTCGAATTCCGCAACGCCCGGGGGGCGTTTACGGTGCTGCTGCCCGTCCTCTCGCAGTACAACCAGCGGAAGCTGAAGCGCATGGCGGAGATCCTCGACGGCATCGAGGGCAAGGATTTCCGCCAGATCGTCCCCGCCCTGCTGACCGTCGAAAATTTCCTGGAAATGGAGGGGCTGCTGTACTTTTTTTCGCTGGAGCGGCATGCGGCCGTCGACATGTTAACCGAACTGGAGCTGGCGCGGGAAGCAAAAGTGATCAACCTCAACTACCTGTTCGTCACTTCCTGGGAGCATTTCCGCGAAAGCCTCGCCGCCATGGAGAAGGTCTTGCGCCAGGCGTACGAGGGCCGTGAACGGACGGTAAAGTTCACCCACTTGGAAAAGGCGGTCAAGGCCCCCCAGGAATCGGTTTTCTTCAGGTACCTGCTGAAAAAGAACAGCCAGGAATTCCCCTGCCGCATTCTTCCCCAGGCATTGGTCTTTTCGCAGTTGCCGCTGAGCGAGGAGGAAAAAGCGCGCATGGCCGATATCGAGAAGGTCCTGCGGGCGAACAAGCTGACCATCTTCAGCTTCGAGAACGTGAGCAAGAACACCGCATATTCCCTCAAGCAGATCAACGATGCGCTGTGGACGATGCTCAATGAGGAAAAAATATTGCAGCTGAACGAACGCTATTTCATTTTCAGCGACGAATACGCCAAGCTTATCAACCGCCTGAAAAAATTCAAGCGCAATCAGGGCGACATTCTCACCTTTGACGACCTGCGCGACATGACCGCCTACAGCCGGAAATACTTGATCGTTCTTTTTGAATACTGGGACCGGCAGAACATCACCTGCCGGGTGGGGAATCAGCGCCGGATCCTGCTCGGGGCCTGATCAGGTTTGCGGCGTTTCCAGGCGGGCCCTGGCCGCGGCCAGGATCTCGTTGTACAGGGTTTCCTGTTCCGCCTGCGGCTGGCCCTTGGCTTTTTCGAAGAAAACGAGGTGGTCGAGGAGCTTCAGGGCTTCAGGGGAATATTTTTCGTCATTCAGCAGGTGGGCCTCGGCCAGGTATTCGATGGCGGCGTCGAGTTCCTGGTTCTGATTGAGCAGGATGCCGAGGTTGTAGGCCACCTGGGCGTTCTTTTTCTGGGCATAGGAAACCTTGAAGTTCTCAATGGCCTTGGGGTTGTCCTTGAGCCGGGCATACCAGACGCCGAGCAACTTGGAATAGTCGGCGTTCGCTTTGACTTCGATCATGGCTTCCAGGCCGCGGATGGCATCCGCGATCCGCTCGTTCTTGCTCAGATGGTCGCTCAGGTGGATGACGAAATTGGCCGATTTGTCGGATTTGTCCAGTTTGAACGCCTCGATAGCCTTGTCCAGGGCGTTGACGACCTTTTGCGGCTCCTCTTGGCCCTTGGCCGCCAGCAGCTGGGCCTGGATGCGCAGGGCGGGGGCGGTATAGTTGATGTCCATGGCGGAATTGCCTGCGTTGGCGCTGCGCAGTGAGCTGGCCAGGGTGACGATCTGCTCGGCGTAGCCGTAAGCCTTGTCCAGGTCCTGCTTGATCAGGTTGTAGGCGTTGGCCAGATAGAGGTAGAGAGGCAGCTTGTTGCTGGCGTCGATCTCCTTGTAGACCAGCGCCTTCTCGCCGAACTGGATGGTTTTCTCATACTTCTGGAGAAGGTAAGAGGTTTGGGCCAGGTAAACGTACATGTACATGGAATAGCGGTCTTCCTTGGCGCCGTATTTGTCGTAATAGGCTTCGAGCTTTTGCATTTTTACCTGCAGATCCTTCTCACTGACCAGGGCAGTCCAAGTATCGACCTGTTCCTTGTCGATGGCCAAAGCCAGGGAGAGGCTCAGCACCATGATCGTGATGATCAGAAAGGCGGCTTTTTTCATGACGGGTTCCTCCGCGTTTGTCGAGAAATCATTATAAATAATTTCTTTCACCAATGTCAAGTTGACGGCAGCCATGGCGGGAATTGCCCCCGATTTGACTAAAAAAACGTTCCCCGGTAAAATAATCCAGTGATCAAGGCAAGGTTCTTTCTCTGGCTCCTTTTCGCCCCGCTCATCCACCTGGGCGGGCAAACGCTCGCCGTCAGTTCATTCGAATTGCCCAACGGGCTGCGTGTGATCCTCGCGCCCAGCAACAACGTGCAAGCCGCTTCCGTCTGCGTCTACCACATGCGCGGTGCCCGCCTGGAACCGGCCGATGCCCGCGGCATCTCCTATCTTTTCCAATACCTGATGTTCGACGGCAACGAGAACCTGGAGCCTTTTGACCACGTGCTGTTCATCAATAAAATGGGCGGCATCGTCAGCGGCCGGGTGGACTATGACAAAGCCGTTTTTTACGACCTGCTCCCTGCCCAGGAGATCCACCAGGCCCTCTGGCTGGAGAGCGAGCGGCTGAAAAGCCTGCGCCTGAACGATGCGAACATCGACTATCAGAAGAACCAGATCATAACCCGCATCAGCCGCCTCCTGGAAGCGAACCCGGGTTTCCGGGCCCAGACCTGGGTGAATTCCAAGGTTTTTGAGGGCTCGGCCTACGAGACCCCGCTGTATGGCGACCTGGGCCGTCTCCGCTCCCTGAGCAACGACCGCATCCGCGACTATTACCGGCACTTTCAGAACCTGGGCAATGTCCTGCTGATCATCTCCGGCAAGTTCGATATCAATGAATTGCGGTCCGGGATCAACAAGTTCTTCCAGGACATCCCTCCGGGGCGGCGTACGCCCAATCCGGCCTTCAGCGCCCAGAACCCTAGGCGTTCTCATGTCATCAAGAACTGGCTGCTGCCGGGGTTGAAGAAGCATTTTATCGTTTACGGCATCAAGGCTCCCGCCAAGATCGGCTACAATTTCATGTATTTCGATTTCCTGCGCTATTACCTTACCGATCCGCGCCTGGCCCGTCTCAGCCACATTCTGAATACGGTCAACAAGCTGGATGTCGAGATCGAAAGCGGGTTTACCGATTACATGGAAGCCAATTGCCTCACCGTTCAGGTCTCCAGCACCAAGCGCTTCAATATCGAAAAAGCCAAGTACATCGTTGAAAAGGAATTTCAGGCCCTGGCCAGCATCCCCATCAGCAACAACGACCTCAAATCGGTCCGCTCCCTGATGGAGATCGATTTCCTGAAGAGCATGGTCTCGCTGGAGGAAAGATCCCAGCGCATCGGCGAGTTCTATCACATGTTCGGCGAGCTGAATATTTTCGACGTCCAGTTGCGGCGCCTGCGCCGGATCACGCCTTATGATATCATCGAAAGCGCGAAAAAATACCTGGGCAAGGAGAATCAGGTCATTCTCAATGTTTATGGCGATTAGGAATCTCCCGCCGCGCCGCGCCGGCTGCCTGTTGGCTGGCCTGCTGCTGCTCCTGGCCTCGGGACGGGCCTTCGGCGCCGAACCCCGGCTTTTTTCCTTCGCGACCTCCAAGGGTCTGGCGGTCAAGATCCTGCAGGACAACGACCTGCCGTTCATCCATGCCCAGCTGCTGATCTACCTCGACGGCAGCACCCAGAATTACACCTCCCTGGCCATCACGCAGCTGGCGGTCATGAACATGTTCGAACGGGAGTTGAATTCGCCGCCTTCTTCCCTGATGGGCCTTCTGCAGCGGCAGGGGGGCGACTTTCTGGTCGAGCAGAATCCCGAATTCATTAAGATCAGCATGAATTTTCTTCCCGATCGCCTGGGATCTTTCTCCAAGCTGCTCAAGGAGATATTCACCTACCAGTCCTTCCACCTCAACAAGTTCAACCTGAGCAAGGAGAAATTCTGGCCGCTGTACAAGAAGGATCGCGACTGGAAAAAAGAGATCGCCCTGATGCTGGCTTATCAGCAGCTGATCGGCAATTTTTACTTCTCGCGCGGCTTCCTGCTTCAAGAGATCCTTAACGGCATCAACATGGCCCAGTTGCGCTCGTTCATGCTCAAGACCTTCCGGCCCGGCAATGCCCTGCTGGTCCTGAAGGGAAAGGTCAACCCCTATTTCGTCCTGGGCATGATCGAAAAAGACCTGCCGTCTCCCGACGCGCAGCCGGCCCGGATGCACAGGGCCGCCGCGCAGCTCAATGCCGCCCGCAAGATCTTCATCCTGAACGTCAACGGGCCGGAATTGCCCATGGTGTATTGGTTCGACGTGGCCCCGCCGGCCGCCGAAACCGCGCTCCTGCCCTATGCCATCGGCAATTTTTCCCTCTTCGGCTTCCCCGGCGGGCGCATCTACCACTCGGAAAGGAACCGTTTTCTGATGGAAGGGTACAAGGTCGATACCGACACCATTTACCTGCGTGATTTCACCCTCTTCTGCAATTATCTGCGCGTCAATTACGGTGACCTGGAGAATTTCCTGCTGCTGGTTGAGCAGGAGAGGAAAAAATTCGCCGCCCGGCCCATCGAAAGAAAGGAATACCTCGATGCCCTGAATCACTATATCGGCCAGGCCCAGGTGGGAACAAGCCGCTTCAGCCATGAGCTGCAGGCCGAGATCGACCGTTTTCACGGCCGGGAAACGAAGGGGGCGGCGCCGCGGACCGGGCCCGAGATTTTTCAGGAAGTGAGCTTCAACCGCGTGCTGCAGGCCATGGACGAACAGATGGGCATTCGCCCCAGGGCGGGAAACCGGGAAAAGGGCATCGTGGTCCTGGTGGGGAATGCCGACCAGATCTTGAACAGCTTGAAATTCCTCAAGACGGAAGCACTTGAGTTGCCGATGGATTGAAACAAGGCGGCGACCGGATTTGAACCGATGAATAGCGCTTTTGCAGAGCGCTGCCTTACCACTTGGCTACGCCGCCAATGGAGCGGGAAACGGGATTTGAACCCGCGACATCCACCTTGGCAAGGTGGCGCTCTACCGCTGAGCTATTCCCGCTCTTGGGGGTTAGAATAATCGAAAACGGCCGGTTTGTCAAGCCCCGTTGGGACGGGTCTTTGCCTCGGGCGTGAGCAGCGCCGCCAACGCCGGCGGCAGGAAGGGGCGCCCCTTTTCGTTCACGGCCGTGCCAATGGTGCGGGCGGCCAGGACGAGACGCCCGTCTTTGCGGCGATAGATGTTTTGCACGAAGGCGAAGCGCAGGGGCGAGAGGCGTTCCAGGTCCAGCCCGACCCGGAACTCGTCTCCCCCGCGCAGGGGGGCCTTGTAGTCGATCTCCGCCCGGACGACGACCAGGAAGACCTTCTCGCGCGCCAGGCGGATGAAATCGATCCCCCGGGACAGCAGAAACTCATGGCGGCAGTGCTCCAGGTAGTTCAGGTACACGGCGTTGTTCACCACCCCCTGCGCGTCGAGCTCGTAGTCGCGCACCTTCATCTCCAGCGAGAAACTCGGTTCAGGCATGACCTTTCTCCGTCCGTTTTCGGTGCTGGCGGGCGTGGGCCCTTAGGTCGAGGGCGGTCTTGAGCGCCACCAGAGCCAGCAGGATCCCCAGGGAGAGGTTCAGTGCCGTGGCCAGAATCCCGCCCAGGATGATCGACAGGTGCATGAGCCATACCCGCTGGTAGGGCTGCATGAAAAGCTGGCTGAACGAGAATTCCCTGTATTCGCCGCCGCCTATGAATTGGCGGGCGAAGGAATACGAGTGGCTGGCGAGGAGGACCGTAAAAGCCAGGCCGATCTCGGCGGTCAGCTTTCGCCAGTCGAGGTCGAACAGCCCCACGAGAAAACAGCCGTGGCCGAAAGTGAACATGCCGTAATGGACGGTGAAAAAAAGGATGGACGCGATCCGGTTGCCCATTGCCGGGGAACGGCCGCTGGAGCCTTCACCTTTGGCGACGGCCATTTTCAGGATGTTGAACAGGCCGATCACCAGGTTTTCGGTCCAGAAAAATGCCATGATCGAGCCGACCTGCCAGCCCAGGGCCAGGACCCCGTAGACCGGCACCAGGTTGGCCGCGACCAGGGCCAGGGCCGAACCGCGCAGCCTGAAGGGAATCCCCAGAAGGGAATATTCCGCTGCGGATGCCGCAGGCGGAAGCGGCTTGGCGGCGGGATCGGGGTGTTCCGCGGCCATTTCAGTGCTGTTTTTTCACACTGCCGTGGAACTGCTCGGCGGCATAGAGCATGGTCTCGGCGAATTCACCGGCGTCATGGAGATCGGTGGCATCCGGATGGCCGTTGGCGCTTTGGGCTTCGCGGGCCCACGCCTGGTGCTGCGGCGACTCCAGCCATTCATCGATCAGCTGGGGCTTGACCTGCCCGCGACAGCCGAACGTGCCGACAATGGTCTGGCCCGGCAGTTGGCTGATGGCGGCGAAAAAGGCGCTCAGGGCTTTCTCCCCTCCCCGCAGCGATCCGTGGGTGGCGAACAGGGCGATCTGCTTCCCCATGGGAAGGCTTTTCAGGAAGTGGACCATCCGGGCCGGGACGCTGTGGTGCTGAACCGGGAAGCCGCAATAGATCAAGGTGTACGAGTTCAGGCCTTCGGCCTGGTCGATGGGCAGAAGCGTTTTCCGGGTATGGCGCAGGGAGGCGAAGATCGCCTCGGCGACCTTGCGCGTGTTGCCCGTCTCGGAGTAATAGGCGACCAGGATGTTCATGTTTCCTCCTTGCCAGGCGCATTGTAGCGGAAGGGCGGAATCAAGTCCAGACCAGCCCGGCTTATCTCTGCGGCGGTTCTCCCTGGCGCTGGACCAATGCCAGGTAGATTCCGGCCAGGATCATGGCCGCCGCCGCTATTTTCAGCCAGGAAGGGGTCTCGCCCAGAAAAATGAAGGCCAGAATGGCGGCGCCGATCGGTTCGCCCAGGGTGGCAATGGCCACAAATGAGGCGGGCAGATGGCCCAGGGCCCAATTGAAAGAGGAATGCCCCAGCAGCTGGGGCAGCAGAGCCAGCAGCAGGAACCAGCCATAAGTCGCCGGCTGGAAACCGGCCAGCGGCCGTCCCAGCGCCAGCGCTGTCGCCAGCAGGATCACGGCAGCCGCCCCATAGACCACGGCCACGTAAGGGATCAGGGATATGCGGCGGCGCAGCTTGCGGCCGATCAGCCAGTAGCCGCTTACGGCCAGCGCACCCGCCAGGGCCAGGGCGTTGCCCAGGAAAGGGCTTGCGGAGATGGCCGTTCGCGCCTCGGCGAAACTGATGACGATGCTTCCGGCCAGGGCCATCCCCAGACCCGTCACCAGCGATGGCATCAACGGCTCGCGCCAGGCGATCCAGGCGAACAACGCCACCCAGAGCGGCGAGGTGGAGACCAGAGCCACCGAGCTTGCCACCGAAGTGTATTCCAGGGAGGTAATCCAGGTGGCGAAATGGACGGCCAGGAACAGTCCCGAGGCGACAGCCCAGAGCCAGTCGGAAAGCCTAAGTTCGGCGATCTCGCTTCGGTAGCGCAGCCAGGCAGGGAACAGGAGGATCAGCGCCGCCAGCCCCAGGCGATAGGCGGCGACGGTGAGCGAGGGAGCATCGGCCTGGGCCAGGCGCACGAAAACCGACCCCGAGGATACGGCGGCGATGCCGATGATCAGGGCCAGGCGCGGAGCAATATGGCGCGGATTTTCGCCGGAGGTCATATTTTCCTGCTGTCGTAGGCCCAGTTGAGCAGCGCCTGGCGCTGGCGGCGCCGGCAATCCAGGTCGCCCGGCCGGCAATGCTTGCGGATTTGCGCCGCATGGCGGCGAATGGCCCGCCAGCGCCGGATCTGACGTTCGTCGTCGGCATGGCGCCTCCCCAGGAAATAGCGGCAGTACCACTGGAACCATCCTCGCGGGTCGTCGGGGTGGATCCAGCCCTTGGCCCGCCAGGCGGCCAGCGGCTGCGAGGCGTTGACGGCGAAAAAGTTTTTTGTTGGGTCGGGAAACCCCGGGGAGAGCTTTGCCTTGACGAACCAGTTGGCGGGAAATTCCTGCCGGCAGTCGGTCATGTACTTGCCGCCGAAAATCCCCAGTTCCAGCATCTGCTTCGGCGTCAGTTCGGGCTTGAAATCTGGGTGGAAGTTCTTTCCCTCGGGCTCAACCAGGTAATAGACATAGTTTTTCTGCATCCTGTCATTGACCGATATCCGCTTGCGCATTCTCTGTTACCTGGCCGCATTATGGCAGAGTCGCCGAAAAAAAGCACTTCATATTATGGACGTCTATTCCAGCGTCTTCATGGCCAGCAGGTGCAGGGTGACCCCGACGCCGACCGCCAGCAGCAGCAACCGGGCCCAAAGAGAGCTGACCACCGCCAGCCCCGAAAACCCCAGTGTCGCCCACAGCAGCCCCAGCGTCGCCAGCTTGGCCTTCAGGGGGATGGCCCGATTCTCGCGGTACTGGCGGACGTAACGGCCGAGCCGCCGGTGATGGAGCAGCCAGCCGTAGAGCCGTTCCGAGCTGCGGAAGAAACAGGCGGCCGCCAGCAGCAGGAACGGGGTCGTGGGCAGCAGCGGCAGGAAGATGCCGAGGACGCCCAGGCCGACGGCGGCCAGGCCGCAGGCGGCCAGCAGCGCCCGCTTCGCCCTGTTGGGGCGTCGCCAACCGGGTGTGTTGTTTTCGAAATGTTCCGGACGGCTTTTCCCCACGAGTTCGGGATCGAGTCCAGCCGGCATTTAAAAATCTGGGAAGGGCTTTTTCACCCAGGATCGGCAGATGGCCCGGTAACGTTCCTCCAGGAAAGGGTCCGGCACGTTCAGCGAGCGGGCCCTTTCCTCCAGGGGCTTGCCGATGGTGCCGGCGAAAAAGATGATCCCGTTCAATGCCAGGACCAGCATTAACCCGGCCTGGCCGCGGGCCAGCACATAAAAGCCCAGGAATATTCCGGCGACGAGCAGGACGGCCTGCAGCAGAGCCTGGAACATGTGGCGGCGGACCAGCCCGGCGAAGCTCTCCAGGTCAAGAGGAGTAACGATGGCCGGGGTCCCGGCCAGGAAGGAACGCAGGCTGATCATGCTCAATCCCCAATTGACCAGCGCCGAGGCAAAGATCAGGTAATACAAAAAGACTGCATTCATATGTCCGCCTCCGGACCGGCATCCAATGTAAAGGAAACGATCCCGCATGTCAATGAAAGGAGCCTCATCCACAGAGCGGCTAAGTACAAGATTCACCCTGAAAAACGGCTGTTTCAGGCTGGGTCAGCGGTCCAGGAAAAATCGTTCCCCGGACGGCGGCGAAGTTCAAACGAATTCGCCCCTGGCAACCGTAATGCTTCTGCCGCCGACGGAGATATGGATATGCCCGGAATCATCCTCCGCCCTGAGCAGCAGCAGCGACGGTCGATTGATCTCGTAACCCTGCTCGCTGCGGATGTCGATGCTCTCCCGGCCGAAATAGCGGTGCCTGACCAGCCAGCCGGCCAGGCAGCCGTTGCCGCTGCCCGTGGCCGGGTCCTCGGGCACGCCGAAGTAGTCGACGAAAACCCGCACACTGATGTCATTGCCGGCCTCGTATGATTCCGGACAAAAGATCAGAATTCCCTTGGCCCAGGAGCCGTTGACCAGCGCGAAATATCGTTCCCGGTCGATGTGCGCTTTTTTCAATGCGCCCAGGGTTTTCAGCGGCACGATGAAAAAAGGCAGGCCGGTGGAAACTTCCTGGATCGGGAAACGGGCGTCGATTTCGTTTGTGGCCAGGCCGAGGATCGCGGCCAAAGTCCCCGCTTCATGCTGTTCCCCGAATTCGGGCGCGATCTGTTTCATCCAGCCATTGCCGTCCGCGGTAAAGGTGACCGGGATCCTGCCTGCTTTCAAATTCAAGGTGACGGCTTCCGCCTTTCCTTTCAGGATCTGGTCACGGATGATGTGCGCGGTCCCCAGGGTTGGATGGCCGGCGAACGGTACTTCCTCGCCGGGGGTAAAAATGCGCACGTCCCAGCCGCCGTCGCGCGGCTCGTCGCGCAGGATGAAGGTGGTCTCGGAGAAATGGGTCTCGCGGGCGATGGCCTGCATCTCTGCGTCGCGCAGTCTGGCGGCCTCGCGAAAAACGGCCAGTTGGTTGCCGGCATACTTTTTTTCCGCGAAAACGTCGACGATAGAAAATGAAAGCAGTTTCATTCCTAACCTCCTGTCGGTCAGCGCGCCGTTGCGCTCAGCCCTTGCCGGAGATGTATTGGCAATAGCCGTAGGCGATCGGGCCGGCCTTCGTCGTCTCGCAGGGGAACTCGGCGCACTCGAAGCAAAGGCGGACTCCCCTGGCGAAGGCGCATGTTGCGATCCTGCAGAACTTGTTTTCCTTGGGCCCGCATCCCTGCGGGAAGTTGGGGCATGTTTCCTGGACCATGCGCGGGCACTTCTCGCAGGCGATGCCGCAGACGCCGATCTTCATCGTGCCGCCTCCTTGCGCCAGGCAAAGGATCTGTTGTCGATGGCGCGCTGGACGGCGAGTATGCCGTCCAGGTGGTCGATCTCGTGCTGCAAAAGCTCGGAAAGATCGCCTTGGGCCGTGATGACACGGTACTCCCCTTTTTCATCCGTGCAGGAAACCGTGACTTCCCGCGCCCGCTCCACCCTGACCAGCAGGTCCGGGAAGCTGAAGCAGTCGTCCCATAGCCTGATCCTGGCCTTGCTTTTCCTCACTATCCGGGGATTGATCAATGCCCCCGACATTTTCTCTTTTGGGAAATGAATGTAGATGATCCGCTTCAACACCCCGATCTGCGGCGCCGCGATCCCGCGCCCGAAACCGTTCCTTTTCCTGAAATCGGCAAGCGTGTCCCTCAGGTCGCAAATCGCTTTTTTGGTTTCCGGCGCTGCGATATCTTTGACCGCCGCGCATTTCCGCCACAGGTCGGGCGCCCCGAGCCACAGGATTCTTTTTGCTGCCATGGGTCCCTTTAAACGGCCAGACCGGCGTCAGCCCAGGTCGACCTCGATCCGGCACCGGGGATCGCCGCGCTGGATCGTGCTCTTGAGCTCGACCTTCACCTCTTTGCCGGTGAGGGCGCCGTAGACCGCCCGGGTCCAGCCGCGGGTGCACAGGCAGTACTCGCCGGGCAGTTTGCCTTGGATGTCGCCGACCAGCGTGCAAAGGCATTTCTCATAGATCATGGTGACTTGATTGCCGTCGCGGCGGATATTGTCCTCGCCGATGTGCTTGCCCATCCCGGCCAGGAACTTGTCAACATCACCGTTGAACGACTTGACCCAGGCCAGCAGGCCGTGGTTCTCGGCGCAGGAGCGGCCGTTCTCCTCGATCAGCTTGACCATTTCCGCCTCGGGCGTTTGCTTTTTCATGTTGCAAAGCCAGGCGGTCACCCAGCCGAGGATGAACCGGTTCTTGCCCGCCATTTTCTTTTCGCAATCGGGAGTATTCTCCTCCTGTCCCATGACTCGGTTTCCTCCCAGTAGTGTGCCCGCCGCCGCCATTCCCATCGCTCCTTTCAAAAAGTTTTTTCTTTTCATGCCGGCTCCTATGGGATGAGTAATTATACTCTCCTGCCGGATGGTGGACAAGACCGGGCCTTGCCCCTTCTAGCCCTGTTTCCTGCGCACCAGGAAGCGGTCATAAACCGCCAGCCCGGTCATGGAAACGACGCCCATGGCGGCGACGATCAGCCAGATGGCGGAGGGATTGGCCGGCAGGCCGTTCTTGACCGGGTCGGCGATGAAGATCTCGAACAGCCGGCCGCCCAGGGGCGCGCCGACGATCGAGCCCAGGGCCACGGGCAGATTGGCGTAGCCGAGGTAGAGCCCCTCCTGTCCCTTGGGGGCGATGGCGCCGATGTACTCGTAGATGCGCGGCGAGGCGAACATTTCGCCCAGGGCCATGGAAGCGATCGAAATGATCAGGAAGATGCCGGCGATGGGCAGCAGGACATGGAAACTGCCGAAGCGCAGCAGCGAGACTTTCAGCGAGATGTCGGCGAACAGCACTGGAGCCAGTATGTTGACCAGCATGCCCAGGGTCGTGACCAAAACACCGAAAATGATCGAGCGTACCGGCGTCCATTTCCTGGCCAGGCGGGTGATGATCAGTTGCAGGCTGACGATCATGATCGGGTTGACCAGGGTGTAGAGCTCGACCGGCGCCTCGGGGTCGATCCAGCGCAGGAACAGGGGGATGAGGTTGTACAGCTGGACGTAGAGGATCCAGAACATGCCGATGACCACCAGGAAAAAGACGAACTTCCAGTTGCGCAGGACGGTGACGATGCCCAGCAGCGCCTGGGCCAGGGTCTTTTTCTGCACGGCCTGGCCGTCCTTTTTGCCGTCGGAGACGTACTGCGGCTCGCGGTAGATGAACAGGACGATCAGCAGGCCGGCCATGGCGAAGGCGAAGGCCACCGGGAAAAAGATGGCCGGGATGCCCAGTCGGCTGCGCACGAAATAGGAGATGGCGCGGCCGCTGATCGAGCCGATATTGATCACCATGTAGAAGATGCCGAAGCCGAGGGTGGCGCGCAGGCCGGAGGTCTTCTGCACCGTGCCGGCGATGCAGGGCTTGACGATCGAGCCCCCCAGGCCGATGAAGACGATGCCCAGCAGGACGGGGATGGCGTAGTTCGTCCTGGCGGGCCAGAAGTTCTGGACGTTGCCCATGACCAGGTAGCCCAGCGCCAGCATGGTGAAGGCCACGACCAGCGAGCGCTTGAAGCCGTACTTGTCGGCCAGGGTGCCGCTGAGGATGGGCAGGAAATAGATCAGCCCCCAGAGGAGCGATCCGTTGAGGAAGGTGGCGAACGTGGGGCTCATGCCCAGGGTCTCGGTGAGGTAGATGACGACGAAGGAGGCCATGGCATAGTAGGCGCCGCGCTCGAAAAGCTCGATGGTGTTGGCCGTCCAGAAGGTTGCGGGGAAGCCGTTGGGCTTGGTTTCCGGCGAATTCATCGGGACCTCCAGGTTATTTTTTTACCGTGATGCCCAGCTCGTCGAGCTGGCGCTGCGAAACGGTCGACGGCGAACCGGTGAGCAGGCAGAGCGAAGACGTGGTCTTGGGAAAGGCGATGACCTCGCGGATCGAGTCCTCGCCCAGCAGCAGCATCAGCAGCCGGTCGAAGCCCAGGGCGATGCCCAGGTGGGGCGGCGCCCCGTAGTTCAGCGCGTTGAGGAAGAAGCCGAAGCGCTCTTCGATCTCCCTGTCCTCCAGGCCGAGCAGCCGGAATATCTTCTTCTGCAGGGCGAGATCGTGGATGCGGCGGCTGCCGCCGCCGAGCTCCACGCCGTTGAGCACCAGGTCATAAGCGATGGCCTGGACAGCGAGCGGCCGGCTGTCCAGCAGGGGAATGTCGCCGGGGCGCGGGGCGGTGAAGGGGTGGTGGTTGGAGTCGAGGCGCTTCTCCTCCTCGTTGAAAAAGAAAAGGGGGAAGTCGGTCACCCAGAGGAATTCCAGCCGGTTCTTGTCCTGGAAACTCCGGCCCAGGTGTTCGCGGAGCCTGCCGGCCAGGATGAGGGCCGGCAGCTCGGCATCCACCACCAGCAGCACCAGGGCGCCGGCATCGATCTTGCGCCCCGCGTAAAGGGCGGCCATGGCGTCGGGAGCGATCTTGAGCGATGACTTGAAGCCGTCCCCGCCGCGGCGCATCCAGATGGCCCCTTGGCCGCCGAGCTTCCTGGCCGTCTCGTTGACCTCGTCGAGCTGCTTGCGCGACCAGCTGCCGGCGCCGGGGATGACCAACCCCTTGACCTTCGCCCCCCGGTCCAGGGCGCCCTGGATCAGGTCGCTGCCCCAGCCGGCGGCCTCGACGGTGAAATCCTCGATCAGGAAGGGGATGCGCAGGTCGGGCTTGTCCGAGCCGTACTTTTCCAGCGCTTCCCGGTACGGCAGGCGGCGGAAGGGCGGGACGACGTCAACGCCGCGCAGGGCGAAGACCTCGCGCATCAGCCGCTCGATGATGGCGAAGAGCTCGTCGGTCTCGGCGAAGCTCATCTCGATGTCGATCTGGGTGAACTCGGGCTGGCGGTCGGCGCGCAGGTCCTCGTCGCGAAAACAGCGGGTGACCTGGAAGTAGCGTTCGAAGCCCGAGACCATCAGCAACTGCTTGAACTGCTGCGGCGACTGCGGCAGGGCGAAAAATTTCCCCTTGTAAATCCTTGAGGGGACGAGATAGTCGCGCGCCCCTTCGGGAGTGGCGTTGCTCAGCATGGGGGTCTCGATGTCCAGGAAGCCTTCGCGGTCGAGAAAGTTGCGCACCAGCAGGTTGGCCTTGGCGCGCATCTTGAAGTTGCGCTGCATGCCCGGGTTGCGCAGGTCGAGATAGCGGTATTTGAAGCGCAGCTCCTCGGAGACGGAGCCGCGGCCCTCCGGGACGAAAGGCGGCACCGCTGACGGGGCCAGGACGTCGATGCGCTCGGCAACGAGCTCCACCTGGCCGCTGGGCAGTTCGGGGTTGGGCTTGGCGCGTTTCACCACCCGGCCGCTGACGGCCAGGACCGTCTCCTTGCCGATCTCCCTGAGCAGAGCGGGATCGGTGAAGGTCTCGTTGACCACGACCTGCAGCAGCCCCTCGCGGTCGCGCAGGTCGATGAAGGTCAGCCCGCCCAGCAGGCGCATGTTGTTCACCCAGCCGTAGACGGTGACGGCTTCGCCTTCGTGCTCCATGCGCAACTCGCCGCAGTAGATGCCGCGCTTCAATAATTTTTCTTCAGCCATGCGTTCAGTTCCTCGAGGGGGATTTTGACTTGCTCCTGGCTGGCCATGTCCTTGACCGAGACCGTGCCGCTGCGGATCTCGTCATCGGCCAGCACCAGCGTAAAGGCGGCGGCGATGCGGTCGGCCTTCTTGAACTGCTTCTTGAGGTTCTTGCCCTGGTAGTCAAGGTAGACCGGGTAGCCCTCCTCGCGCAGGACCTGGGCCAGCTGCATGGCGTGAGCCAGCCATTGCGGGTCGCCGCTGGCGATGAAAAGGGTCTTGGGGCGCGGCGCCGCAAGATGCTCCAGGTGCAGGATGATGCGCTCCATGCCGGCGGCGAAGCCGATGGCGGCCATATCGGGGCCGCCGAGCTCGCGGATCAGGCTGTCGTAGCGGCCGCCGCCCAGCAGGGCGTTCTGGGCGCCGAGCTGCCCCGAGGTGACCTCGAAGGCGGTCTTGGTGTAATAATCCAGACCGCGCACCAGGCGCGGGTTCAGCAGGAAGGGGACGTTCATCCAGCTCAGCGCCTCGCGCACCGCGGCGAAATGGTCGCGGCACTCGGGGCAAAGGTGATCACCGATCACCGGGAAGCTCCGGGATATCTCGGAGCAGGCGTGCTGCTTGCAGTCGAAGATGCGCAGCGGATTGCCGTCGATCTTGCGCCGGCAATCGTCGCAGAGCCGGTCGGCCTCCGCCTGCGCCGCCCGGCGCAGCAACTGCAGGTAGGCGGGGCGGCAGTTCGCGCAGCCCACCGAATTCAGCTCCAGCTGCACCTGCTCGATGCCGAGCTTCTTGAGGAAGTCAACGGCGGCGAAGATCACCTCGGCATCAACCTGCGGCGAGTCGTCGGCGAAAACCTCGATGCCGAACTGCTGGAACTGGCGATACCGTCCTTTTTGCGGCTTGTCGTAGCGGAACATGGGGCCGATGTAGTAGAAGCGCAGCGGCGCCAGGGTTTCGAACAGGTTGTTCTCGATGGCGGCGCGCACCACCGCGGCCGTGTTTTCCGGCCGCAGCGTCAGGCTGCGATCGGCCTTGTCCTTGAAGGTGTACATCTCCTTCTGCACCACCTCGGTCTCGCTGCCGATGCCGCGGCTAAACAGCTCGCTGTGCTCGAATATCGGCGTGCGGATCTCCTGGTAGAGAAATTTCCCGTAGTAGGCGCGGATGGCGCCCTCCAGGTACTGCCACTTGTGGATCTCGGGCGCGAAGATGTCGCGCGTGCCTTTCGGCGCCTTGATGTCGCTCATAGGTACCCCAGTGATTTCAGCGTATCCATCGTCTTCTGGTTCAGTGATTCCTGCTTGCGCTTGTTGGCGGTGATGATGCGCGAGATGCGCAGCACCGAGTTCACCATTGCCGAGCGCTGCCCCGATGGGTCGGCGCCGGCCTGCAGGTCGACCGTGCCGAAGCGGTCCTTTTCCAGGTTGAAGAACTCCAGGCTGCGTTGCGTCCTCCCCGGATGGAAAACGACCTGCCAGGGGAAGTGGATCACCGAAAACGCGTCGAAATAGGCCTCGGGTGAGTAGGTTTCCAGGAACAGCTTGGCCTCGGCGGCGGCGCCCAGGGCATCGCCGCCCACCATGTACCTGGGTTTTTTGGCGCCCGCCAGGGCGAGCAGCGTGGGGGCCACGCTGAGATTGGAGACCAGCTCCGGCCGCGCGCCCCGGCCGCGGACGCCCCGGCCGCAAAGAATGAAGGGCACGTGCGTATAGACCTTGTTCAGGTAATGGATGTGGCCGAAATGCGAGTCATATTCGCCCAAACCCTCGCCGTGGTCGCCCATGACCAGGAACACGGAGCGGTCATAGATGCCCGCGCGCCGCAAGTGGTCCAGCAGGCGGCCGAGCTGCTCGTCCAGGTAGCGCACTTCCCGCTCGTAGCCCTGGCGCTTGGCTTCATCGCTGGTCTTGAGCTGGTATTTGAAGGCCAGCTCGACGCGGCAGCGGGAATCGCCCCGGTTGGTCAGGGTCAGGCTGGAGCGGGTTGCGCCGGTGTTGAAGGTGGCCCGGCCGTAGCGTTCGCTGCGCTTCAGCAGATCGGCGGAATGGGCCATGTCGATGCCGGCGCCGGGCTCCAGCGCCTCGAGATGCAGGTCGGAGAAAGAGACGCCGGTGAAAGCGCCCAGGCCGGGGGGGATTTCAGTGTCCAGGTGGACGATGCTGACGCCCGGTTCCAGGGAGAGCGGCAGGCGCAGCACCGGCTGATCGATGCTCGGGCTGCTGAAAAGGATCTCGTCGCCGAGGGAAACGGTGAAGCGTTCCTCGGGGCCGGGGGGGGAATAGGGCTCATGGGGGTCGGAATAATGGAGCCAGATGAACGACCGGCCGCCTTTCAGCCTGTCGATCAGGGCGAACGCGTCGCGGTTGACCTCGGCGGCGGTCCGGTACCACAGGCCGGGCTTGAAATTTTCCAGATAGTGGTCGAAGCCCTTGGCCAGGCCGAATTCGCTCTTGAGAACGGCCAGGGAGATGACGGCGCCGGTGGCATAGCCGCTGCGCTTCATGATCTCGGCCAGGGCCGGATAGGGGACGGCGCGCTCCTGCCCGTTGTTGTAGATCTTGAACACGTGCGGCGGCAGCGAATAGAACATGGCGGCGTGGCTGGGCGTGGTGATGGGGATGACGCTGTAGGCATTGTCGAAGCGCGTTCCCGCCGCCGCCAGGGCGGCCAGGTTCGGGGTGCGCTCATTCCCCGTCGTCCGGTAATCGACCGCGTCGGCCCGGGTGGTGTCCAGGGTGATCAGGAAAATGTGATCGGGTACGGGGCGGCGCACGCAGAGGAACCAACAACACGCCAGCAGCAGGGGCAGAAGCAGCCAGGGCAGTCTCTTTCTCATCTGGCGAAGGCGGCGCGCACCGTCGCGTAAACGGTCTCCAGGTCGTAGGAGAGCACCTTGGTCCCGCCGGTGACGGCCATGAAATTGGCGTCGCCCTGCCAGCGGGGGACGACATGCTGGTGAAAATGGTCCTGGATGCCGGCGCCGGCGGCCTTGCCGATGTTCATGCCGATGTTGAAACCGTCGGGGCGGAACGCTTCTTGCAGCACGGCCAGGGCGCGGCGGGTCAGTTCCCACATCTCGCCCAGATCGCCGGCGGCCATCTGCAAGGGCGAGGCCAGGTGGGCGAGCGGCGCGATCAGCAGGTGGCCGGAACTGTAGGGGAACTTGTTCAGCATGACGAAAAAGTTCCGGCCACGGAAACAGACCAGGGAATCGCGGTCATCCCCGGCCAGCGCCCGGCAGAAAATGCAGCCGCCGTCTTCCCCGCATTGGCCGCAAATGAATTTCCAGCGCCAGGGTGCCGATAGGAACTTCATGCCCGTCACCCGACCCGGAATCTCCGCGCCGTCATTTTTTCTTGTCCAGCTCGTTTTGCAGCAGGTCGCCGATGGTCGTGACCGAATCGTCCTCGGCTTTCATGTATTTCTGGAGCTCCTCCCGCTCGCGGGCCTTGGTCAGCGCCCGCAGGCTGAGGTAGACCTTCTTGCGCTCGAGCTCGATGCGCGAGATCAGCGCCTCGATCTTGTCGCCGGGCTTGAACTTCTGCTCCAGGTCCTGGGGGCTGATCTTCTCCTCGTCGATGTCGCCGATGCGGATGAAGCCCTCGATGCTGCGCGTCACTTCGACGGTCAGGCCGGCGTCGTTGACCTTGCGCACCGTCACTTCGACGGAGCTGCCGGGCCGGTTCTTGGCGAAGAACGACCGCCACTCGTTCTCGGCCAGGTGCTTGATGCCCAGCTGCACCTTGTAGTTGCGGTCCAGCTCGTCGCTGATGATCATGGCGTCGATCTCCTCGCCCTCTTTCATGAACTCGTCGGGCGACTCGATGTGGTGGTAGCTGATGTCGGAGATCTTCACCACGCCCTCGACCCCGGCTTCCAGCCCCATGAAGACCCGTGACTTGAGGATTTTCTTCACCTTGGCCCGGACGATCTCGCCGCGCTTGTGCTTCTCCAGGTATTTTTCCTCTGGGCGCGTCTCCAGTTGTTTCAGGCCCAGCTTGATCTTGCGCTCTTCCTTGTTGATCTCGATCACCTGCACCCACAGCTTGTCGCCCACGGCCACGTATTCCTCCACCGAGGTCGGCCGTCCTTCCCAGGTCAGATCGGAGATGTGCAACAGCCCCTCGATGCCCTCCTCGAGTTCGATAAAGGCGCCGAAACTGACGATCTTGACCACCTTGGCCACCAATCGCTTGCCGAGGGGATATCTTGCCTCGATATCCAGCCAGGGATCGGCGAAGCGCTGCTTGATGCCCAGGGAGATCTTCCCGCGCTCGCGGTCGATCTCCAGGACCTTGACCTCGATTTCGTCGCCCTTGCGCAGTTTTTCGCGGGGATGGTTGATGCGGCCGTAGGAGATGTTGTCCTTGTGCACCAGGCCTTCCAGGCCGCCGAGGTCGACGAACGCCCCGTAGTCGACGATCGATGTGACGACGCCCTTGACGACCTGCCCGGTCTCAAGGGATTCCAGAAGCTTCTTCTGCTTTTCCTGCTTCTCGTCCTCCAGCAGGATGCGCCGCGAGACGGTGCCGCTCTTTTCCTTTTTGTTCAGCTTGACGACCAGGAACAGAAAATCCTTGCCCAGCATTTTTTTGGGCGCCTTGACCTTTTGGATGTCCACCTGGCTCATGGGCAGGAACATCTCCACGCCCATGTCGACGACGTAGCCTTTCTCGTCGGGGGTCAGGCGGATGATCCGGCCGGCCAGCGGCGCGTTCTTCTTGTAGGCATGGAAAACGTTCTCCCAGCCCTGCTGCTCATCCAGCTGTTTCTTGGAAACGATGATGTATCCTTCC
>CAZLSH010000016.1:26248-33362 GCA_964562095.1 uncultured Clostridia bacterium
GGATGGTGTCGCCGACCTTGTATTTCATGTTGCCGTCCCAGTCGAGCAGCTCCTCGCGGTCCAGGATCCCCTCGGTTTTCTGGCCGATGTCGACGATCACGCGGTTCTCGATGATGTCCACGATGCGTCCTTCCAGGGCGGCATTGGAACCGACGGCCTTGATGTCGTAATCCTTCACCAGTTCGGAGAAGTCCTCCGGGTTCTTCTCGATGGTGTCGTTCGTGTCTGACATGTTGCGTCTCCTTAGCGTTTATAGCTTCTGCAAAAATTTTTTTACGTTGTCCAGCTCCTGCGGCGACGTGGAGGCTCCGGCGGTGATGCCGATGGACCGGAATGTTTTCAGCCTGGCCACGGTGCGCGGGCGCTGCAGGTCGTCACAGGTCTCGATGCGCATGGCGTTGCGGTTGCTGGCGCGGGCGATCTGGAAGAGCTTCTTGGTATTGGATGAGATGCGGCTGCCCACCACGATGACGGCGTCCACCTTGGGGGCCAGGCGCCGCACCGCGTCCTGGCGCTCCTGGGTCGCCTGGCAGATAGTGTTGAACACGTGGAGCTTTTCCGCCTTGTCCATCAGGATGGCAACGACCTCCTTGAAAAAGACGGTGTCCAGGGTGGTTTGGGCCACGACGCTGATTTCGCGGCTGCGGGGCAGGGCCCGGGCTGCGGCCAGGGAGTTGATGATCTTCACCTGGCGGGCATAGCTGCGGGCAGCGACAATTTCCGGGTGGCTCTTGTCGCCCACGATCAGCACCGGCTGGCCGCCGCGGCCGATTTGCTCGATGATCTTCTGTCCTTTCTTCACCAGCGGGCAGGTGGCGTCCAGCGTGGGAACGCGCCGGCGCTTCAACCGGCGCTCGACGTCGCGCGGGATGCCGTGGGTCCGGATGCACAGGGTGCGGCCCCTGTCGATGCCAGCCAGGGAGTCGGCCCGGCCGATGCCCTTGGCAGCCAGGTCGTTCAGGACGGGCGCATTATGGATCAGGGGGCCGAAGGTTTGGATCTTTTTCCCCAGACGATGGTATTCGTTGATCAGTTTCAAGGCCCTTTTGACTCCAAAGCAGAATCCTGCCTGCTCAGCGACTGATATTTTCATGAAATAAAGCCAGATTATATAATAGCAGGGCCTTTATGTCAACCCGGGGCGCATTCGTTCGACCTGAATGGAGCTGTCTTTTTCCCAGGATGCCCCCATCCGGTTCTTGGCCAATGGGGCATGCCCCCGCATCGCTCCAATCGACCGGTAAAACCGGCTTGACAAGCCGGCGGGGATGACATATAAAACCAAAGGAGGTGTCCCCCCATGACGCAGAATCTTGACCAGGCCAGGCGCCTCACTCTGCCCGCCGAGCTGCCCGCCCGCAAGGAATTTGTCGCCGGGATCCGCCGCGCCCCGAGCCGCGGCTTCCACCTGAGTCCGGCCCAGGCGAAGACGGCTTTGAAGAACGCCCTGCGTTATGTTCCCTCGGGACTTCACGCCGAGCTCGCCCCCGAGTTCCTCGAGGAGCTCTTTACGCGCGGCCGCATCTACGGCTACCGCTTCCGCCCCGGGGGGAGCCTGAAGGCCAAGCCGGTGAACCGGTATCCCGGCAGAATTCTGGAGGCCAGGGCCTTCCAGGTGATGATCGACAACAATCTTGATTTCGACGTCGCCCTCTACCCCTACGAGCTGGTCACCTACGGCGAGAGCGGCCAGGTTTTCCAGAACTGGATGCAGTACCAACTGGTCAAACGGTACCTGCAGGAGATGACCGGCCATCAGACCCTGGTCGTGTATTCGGGCCATCCGCTCGGCCTCTTCGAGTCGCGGCCCGACGCACCGCGCGTCATTGCCACCAACGGCATGCTGATCGGCATGTACGACAACCCGGCCGGCTTCCACCAGGCCGCGGCTCTGGGTGTTTCCAACTATGGCCAGATGACCGCCGGCGGCTGGATGTACATCGGGCCGCAGGGGATCGTCCACGGCACCTACCTCACCCTGCTCAATGCCGGCCGCATGTACCTCGGCCTCCCGCCGCAGGCCGGTCTCTCCGGAGTGGTCTATCTCAGCTCGGGGCTGGGGGGCATGAGCGGCGCCCAGGCCAAGGCGGTGGAAATAGCCGGGGGCATCGGCATCCTGGCCGAGGTCGACCGCTCGCGCATCGAGACGCGGCACCAACAAGGATGGGTCTCCAGGGTCTCCTCCGACCTGGACGAGATCGCCCGCTGGATCGCCGAACACCGGCAAACGAAACAGCCGGTTTCCATCGCCTATCACGGCAATGTCGTCGATCTCTGGCAATATATGCTTGACCGCGGCATCCAGGTCGAGCTGGCCTCCGACCAAACCTCGTGCCATGACGTCTACGGCGGCGGCTACACCCCGGCCGGCGTGACATTCGCCGAGGGGCGGCGACTGCTGCGCGAGGATCCCGAGCGCTTCCGCAGGCTGGTCGACGGGTCGCTGGTGAGGCAATATCGCCTGATTCAGAAGATGGCCGCCCGCGGCACCCATTTCTGGGATTACGGGAATTCCTTCCTGAAGGCGGTCTTCGACGCCGGCGCCGTCGACATTGCCGCCAACGGCCGCGACGAGAGCGACGGCTTCGTCTTCCCCAGCTACGTCGAGCACCTCATGGGCCCGCTGTGCTTCGATTTCGGCTACGGCCCCTTCCGCTGGGTGTGTTTGAGCGGCAAGGCGGCCGACCTGAAGCGAACCGACCGGGCCGCCATGTCCTGCCTGGACCCGAACCGCCGCGCCATGGACCGCGACAACTTCGAGTGGATCCGCAACGCCGGCCGCAACAAGCTGGTGGTCGGCACCCAGGCGCGCATCCTCTACGCCGACGCCGCCGGCCGGGTGAAGATCGCCCTGAAGTTCAATGAGCTGGTGCGTGATGGTGCGATCGGCCCGGTCATGCTCGGCCGCGACCACCACGACGTCTCGGGAACCGACTCCCCTTTCCGCGAGACGGCCAACATCCGCGACGGCAGCAACGTCACCGCCGACATGGCGGTGCACAACTTCGCCGGCGACGCCGCCCGCGGCATGTCGATGGTGGTCCTTTCCAATGGCGGCGGCGTGGGCATCGGCAAGGCGTTCAACGGCGGCTTCGGGCTGGTGCTCGACGGCAGCCGGGCCAGGGAGCGCATCATCCGCTCGGCGATGGAGTGGGACGTGATGAACGGCATCGCCCGCCGCGCCTGGGCGCGCAACGGGAACGCCCTGGAAACGGCCGCCACCTGGAACGCCGCCCACCCCGAGCGCGGCCTCATCACCCTGCCGCACCTGGCCGACGACAGGTTGGTCGACGATCTGGTCGAAAGGAGCTATCCGAAGTAAGGAGAAGTGTTAGTGATAGTGTTAGCAGGAGATCGGGACAGAATCCAGTGTCAATGGGAAATTAGGGGGCTTGATTTGGGGCACAGGGTGGAAGGCACAACCACCAGTTGATTTTGATCTTCGCAGTTTACGTTATCCTTTATCATCACTTTTCCCTTTTTGAAGGCCTGGGCTTGGGCTGGGGTTTGCGTGGGGGGATTGAATCATTGGGATTTTGAAAGAGCGCGTGGTCTTGAACCACAACCCGTTTTGTCCTAAAATACACCGATGCAAATTCGGGATAAGGAGAAATGCGCATGGCGTTGGTAAAAAAAGGCAAGGACCTCTGGTTTTTCGAGGACCTGTACAGCGATACGACCTACGGCTTCAAGGTCTCCAGGGTGATCGTGCCCGAGACCGACACCGGCTTCCAGAAGCTGATGATCCTGGAGACCGACCGCTTCGGCCGCGTCCTGGTGCTGGACGGCATCGTGCAGCTGACCGAGGAGGACGAGGGCATCTACCATGAATGGATCGCCCATTGGCCCCTTTTTGCCCTGAACAAGCCGGCGCAGCACGTGCTGATCATCGGCGGCGGCGACTGCGGCGTGGCCCGCGAAGTGCTGCGCCACAAATCGGTGCGAAAAGTCACCATGGTCGAGATCGACCGCATGGTCTGCGATCTTACCCGCCGGCATATGCCCTCGATCAGCGCGGGCGTTTACGAGGACCCGCGCTTCCAGCTGATCATCGGTGACGGCGCTGAAGTGATCCGGCGCATGAAGGGCAAATGCGACGTGATCGTCATCGATTCCACCGATCCCATCGGGCCGGCACAGAGCTTGTTCAGCACCGACTTCTATCAGGGCGTTTACGACGCCCTGACCGACGGCGGCATCACCATCCACCAGACCGGGGCGCTGATCCTGCAGCCCTTCGAGGCGCCGGGCAGCTGGCGGCAGATCGAGCGCAGCTTCGACGACGTCCGGGTGGTGCAATTCTCCAGCGTCATGTACATGGGCGGCCCCTTCAGCCTGACCGCCGGCTCCAAGGGCAAGGGGGTCTTCAAGAACGCCGAGCGCAATGCGCTGAAGGCCTATAAGAAAGCCGGCTTCAAGACCTCCTGGTATTCGCCGCACATCTCGGCCGTCCCCTATCCCGAGTTCCAGAAACGCCTGGAGACCGACAAATACGGCGAGGAGATCGTGATGGACGTCGAGCTTCCCGGCCGCTCGCTCCCGGATGCGAAGAGGGTCGGCAAATGGGCGCTGCAGACGTGCGCTGCCATCCACATGCTCCCGTTCGGGGAGGCGGTCACGGCCGGTTCCGTTCAGGGCGAGGGCGAGACCCTGGTCCAGTACGTGGAGACGAGCGCGATCAGCTACCGGCGCTACGGCAGGGTGGCGGCACTCAACTGCTTCACCTGCGCCGCCCTGCCCATGGAGGATGCGATCCGCTTCTCGATCGATTATTTCAAGACCCAGCGCGCCCTTTGCTGGTACCTGCCGCGCGGATCCTTCGCCGACATCAGGGAAGTCAGGAACAATACAAAGATTTTCGCGTACGGCGCCGGGACGGACGGGCCCGCCAAGGCATATCGCCCGCATTTGGTCGATTGCGCCGATGTATTCGCCCCCGATTTCTCCTTTTTCCGCTCCGGCGCGGCGCCGCAATTCGAGCTGATCATGGATATTTACGATTGCGATTACGAGAAGATCGCTTCATCCGCGGCGGTGGCCGAATGGGCGGGGGGCGTTTTCCCAAAAGTCAGCGGGTTGAGAACCGTGGGCAAGGTCGATGCCCCCGATTTCGGTCATGCGAAGAAAAAAACAGCCGGTCCATCCGTAATACAGATGTTCAAGGGCGGTTCGAACATCAGCCATTATGCGGCGAACTGGCTCATGATCGTGGTCAATATCGTCGGGAACCGGAAATTCAACCTGGGGAAAGCGATTCGGCGAACCATGAGCTATTTCAAGGGAAGGTACGCCATCTGTTGGCTCCTGCCCCGGGGAAATGCCGGGCAGCCGCTAAAAAAAGTAGCCGACAATACTTATATTTTCATGGTGGAAGGCAAATAGCCTGAGTTTTCAGATTGAAGTTCCAAAACATAAAAAGCAAAAGCATTCAAAATATAAATATGACAATTAAGCACTAAGATATAATTTATAATTCTCTTATTAAACCGTTGACAATAAAATTAAATTGCATTATATTTATGAGGAATTAAAAACAAAAGGAGTTGTATAATGGGAAAAATCATAGGTATTGATTTGGGAACAACGAATTCCGCGGTAGCGATAATGGAAAAAGGTGATGTCAAGATCATCACCAATACCGAAGGCGGACGCACGACGCCGTCGGTAGTTGGTTTTACCAAGGACGGCGGCCGCTTGGTGGGTCAGGTGGCCAAGCGCCAGTCGATCACCAATCCGGAAAATACGGTATATTCCATCAAGCGCTTTATGGGCCGCCGGGTATCGGAGGTTAGCGACGAAGTCAAGATGGTCCCCTTCAAGGTGGTCAGCGGCGCCAACGACGATGCCCGGATCAGCATCATGGGCAAGGAATATTCGCCGCCCGAGATATCGGCGCTGATCCTGCGCAAGCTCAAGGAGGCCGCCGAGGACTATCTCGGTGAAAAAGTGACCGAGGCCGTCATCACCGTCCCGGCCTACTTCAACGACGCCCAGCGCCAGGCCACCAAGGATGCCGGCAAGATCGCCGGTCTCGACGTCAAGCGCATCATCAACGAACCCACCGCCGCCGCGCTGGCCTACGGCATGGACAAGAAGAAAGACGAGCTGATCGCCGTCTATGATTTCGGCGGCGGCACGTTCGACATATCGATCCTGGAAATCGGCGAAAACATCGTCGAGGTGAAATCGACCAACGGCGATACCCATCTGGGCGGTGACAACATCGACCAGAAGCTGATCGACTGGATCGCCGAGGAGTTCAAGAAGGACCAGGGCATCGACCTGACCAAGGATCGCATGGCCCTGCAGCGCCTGAAGGAAGCAGCCGAAAAGGCCAAGATCGAGCTTTCCACGACCCAGGAGACCGAGATCAACCTGCCGTTTGTCACCGCCGACGCCTCCGGCCCCAAGCACCTGGTCATGAAGTTGAGCCGCGCCAAGCTGGAGCAGCTGGTGGGAGACATCATCGAGCGTTCGATCGCCCCCTGCAAACAGGCGGTCAAGGACGCCGGCGTGAGCGTCGGTGACATCAAGGAGGTCATCCTGGTCGGCGGCATGACCCGCATGCCCTTCATCCAGGAGCTGGTAAAGAAGTTTTTCGGCAAGGAAGGCAACAAGAGCGTCAATCCCGACGAAGTGGTGGCTTCCGGCGCGGCCGTGCAGGGCGGTGTCCTGGGCGGCGAAGCCAAGGATATCCTGCTGCTCGACGTCACGCCGCTCTCACTGGGCATTGAAACGCTGGGCGGCATCACCCACAAGCTGATCGAGCGCAACACCACCATCCCGACCAAGAAGACCGACATTTTCACCACCGCCGAGGACAACCAGTCCACGGTGGAGATCCACGTGCTGCAGGGCGAGCGCGAGATGGCCCGCGACAACCGCACCCTGGGCAAGTTCCACCTGACCGGCCTGCCGCCGGCGCCCCGCGGCGTTCCCCAGGTCGAAGTGACGTTCGACATCGATGCCAACGGCATCCTGAATGTGTCAGCCAAGGATTTGGCCACCTCCAAGCAGCAGGCCATCACCATCACCTCCTCCAGCGGCCTGAATGAAAAGGAGATTGACAAGATGGTCAAGGATGCGGAAAAGTTCCGCGAAGAGGACCAACGCA
>CAZLSH010000017.1:0-17120 GCA_964562095.1 uncultured Clostridia bacterium
GCCGTGGTCGACGAGGGGCTGCTGGGGCTGACGCGCTACGCCGCCCCCGACCTGCGGCAGAAGTTCTACAGCCGCGAAGCGCTCGGCGTCCTCACCTGGGACCTCTTCGACGATGTGGCCGAGGCCTACGGCGCCGACCTGTCGCGCCTGCTGGCCCTGGGCGGCGACGAGGAGGGCGGGGCTGCCGCCGGCGAGAAAAAACAGCGGCGTTTCCCGCCCGTCGTCCTTTTCGCCGGCCCCTTCGCCCTGGAAGCCGGCAAGTCCGCCGAGCACACGTTCGCCATGCCGCAGTATGTGGGGGCGGTGCGGGTCATGGCGGTGGCGGGCCGCGGCAACGCCTTCGGCGTGGCCGAGAAGTCGGTGCCGGTGCGCCAGGACCTGATGATCCTGCCCACGCTGCCGCGCGTCGTGCGCCCTGGCGAGACTTTCGACCTCCCCGTCTCGGTGTTCGTCAGCCGCGCCGACATCCGCCAGGTGCAGGTGCAGATCGACGCCGACGACCGCTTCCGGGTCGACGGGCCGAAGATCCGGACCGTCGAGTTCAGCAAGCCGGGAGACGAGATGGTCTTTTTCCCGGTGACCGTCAGCGCCGGGGTCGGCCAGGGCAGCGTCCGCATCCAGGCGACCAGCGGCGCGCGCAAGGCCGAGAGCCGCACCGCCATCCCCATCCTGGCCGCCAACCCGAGGATCCTCGAGACGCTGCATGCCGAAGTGGCGCCGGGCGAGACCCGGCAGCTCGCGATCCGCCCCTTCGGCGTCAGTGGCACCAACGACGTGACCCTGGAATACTCCATGCTCCCGCCTTTCAACCTGCAGAAACGGCTGCAATTCCTGATCCGCTATCCCCACGGCTGCCTCGAGCAGACCCTTTCCACCGCCTTCCCGCAGCTCTATCTGAAGAACCTGATCCGGCTGGATGCCGGGCAGCAGAAAAAGGTGGAGGCGCACGTCACCGGAGCCATTGAAAAGATGCGCACGTTCCAGGCGCCCGGCGGCGGCTTCGCCTACTGGCCCGGCGAGACCGAGGCCCACCACTGGACCTCGTCCTATGCCGGCTATTTCCTGCTCGAGGCCCAGCGCATGGGCTTCCGCGTCCCCGCCGCCATGCTGGACAGCTGGAAGAAGCACCAGCGGGCGCTGGCCAATTCCTGGACCGCGGGGCCGGAGCACGGCCGCATCGTCCAGGCCTTCCGCCTGTACACGCTGGCCCTGGCCGGGTCGCCCGACCTGGGGGCCATGAACCGCCTGCGCGAAACTTCGGGGCTGGACGGCCCCGCCGCCGTGCTGCTGGCCGGCGCCTTCCAGGCCGGCGGGCAGCGCGAGGCCGCCGCTGACCTCCTGAGCAAGTGCTCGTGGCAGGTGGCCCCGTACCGTGACGACAGCCGCACCTTCGGCTCCTCTCTCCGCGACAAGGCGGTCATGGTGCGCACCCTGGTGCACATGGGCCAGGAGGGCCGCGTGAAAAAATACCTCGACGAGATCGTCTCGGCCATGTCGAGCGACAGCTGGTATTCCACCCAGGAGACCGCCTACGCCCTGATGGCCATCGCCACCTATTACGGCGGCTCGCCGGCCAAGCCCTTCCGCTTCCAGGCCGGCTGGCAGGGAGAGAAGCTGAAGGAGTTCGCAGCCGATGTCCCCTTCTTCCAGCAGGAATTTTCCCCGTTTACCGCGGGAGAGCGGACGATGAGGATAATGAATCCCGGCGCCGGCCGCCTGTACATGACGGCCACCATCGCCGGCATCCCGCCCGCGGGCGGCGAGACGGCGCACGAGAACAACCTGCGCCTGGCGGTGGTCTTCAAGGATGCGAACGAGAATGTCATCGATCCGGCGAGCCTCCCTCAGGGCAGTGATGTGAAGGTGGAGATCCAGGTCACCAACCTCAGCCGGCAGACGCTGAACAACCTGGCTTTGACCCATATCGTCCCCGCCGGCTGCCAGATCGCCAACCCGCGCCTGTTCGGCGAGGAGCCCGGAAGCGGATACTTCGATTACCAGGATGTCCGTGACGACCGCATCCTCACCTACTTCAGCCTGCAGGCCGGCGCCAGGAAGACGTTCACGGCGCTGCTCAACGCCTCCTACGGCGGGCGTTTCTACCAGCCCGGGATCAGCGTGGAGGCGATGTATGACGCAGCCTACCACGCCAACTCGACGGGGCGCTGGGTGGAGATACGTCGCTGATATCCTTCCTGCGCAGGCATCGCCGGGCGCTGCTGCTGGCCGCCGCCGCCGCCGGCCTGGCCCTGCTTGCCCGCTGGGCGGCGCCGCGCCGGATTTTCCACGATCCCCTCTCGCCGGTGCTGTTCTCCGCCGATGACCGGCTGCTGGGGGCGCGCCTGGCGGCCGATGAGCAGTGGCGCTTCCCCAGGACCCGCGCCGTACCCGAGCGCTTTTTTCAGGCGCTGGTGCAGTACGAGGACCGCCGCTTCTTCCGCCACCGCGGCGTCGACCTGCGGGCGATCGCCCGCGCCCTGTGGACCAACGCCCGCCAGCGGGGGGTGATCAGCGGCGGCAGCACCCTGACCATGCAGGTGGTGCGCATCAGCCGCAAGAACCCGCCGCGCACCTACCTGGAGAAACTGCGCGAGATGGCGCTGGCCCTGCGCCTTGAGCTCTCCGTATCCAAGCGCGAGATCCTCGACCTGCATGCCGCCAACGCCCCCTTCGGCGGCAACATCGTGGGCATCGACGCCGCCTCCTGGTTCTATTTCGACCGCGGCCCCGAGGCGCTGAGCTGGGCCGAGTCCGCTTTCCTGGCCGTCCTGCCCAACGATCCCAAGCTCATCGCCGGCGCCGCCAACCGCCGCCGGCTGCTGCGCAAGCGCGACCGCCTGCTGCACCTGCTGGGGAGGCGCAAGCTCCTGTCCGCCCTGGATCTTTCCCTGGCACTGGCCGAGCCCCTGCCCGTCGGCATGCGGACGCTGCCGCGCCCGGCGCCTCATTTGCTCGATACGCTGACAGCCAGGCACGGCAGCCGGCGGCCGTTCCATACGTTCATCGATCCCGGGCTGCAGTCCGCCCTGGTGCGCATCGTCCGGGCCAATGGCGAGCGGCTGCTGGCGGGAAACGTCCGCAACCTCGCCGCGCTGGTCGTCGACAATCGCCGGGGGACGGTGGCGGCTTACGTAGGCAACGTCGCCCGCGAGTCCGCTGTTGCCCATGGCCAGGACCTCGATCTCCTGCACCGGCCGCGCAGCAGCGGCAGCATCCTCAAGCCGTTTCTCTATGCCGCCATGCTGCAGGAAGGCGGATTGGCGCCGCCAACCCTGGTCGCCGACACGCCCGCCCATTTTGCCGGCTACGTGCCGGAGAATTTCGACCGCCGTTTCCGCGGCGCCGTGCCGGCGCGCGAGGCGCTGGCCTGGTCGCTGAACATCCCCGCCATCCGCATGCTGCAGCAGTTCGGCATCCCCCGCTTCTACAACCTGCTGAAGAAATGGGGCCTGACCACCCTCCGCCGCCCGCCCGGCGGCTACGGGCTGACCCTGATCCTCGGCGGCGCCGAGACGACCCTCTACGAGGTGACCGCCCTGTATGCCGGGCTGGCGCAATTGGCGCTGGGCGACGCCGGGCGCCGCCGCGAAGTGCGGCTGCTGCGCGACGAGCCGCTGCGCCGGTCGCGCATGAAAGACCTGGGCCCCGGCGCCGCCTTCCTGACCCTCGAGGCGCTGACCGAGGTTAACCGTCCCGATGACGAGGGGTACTGGAGGGAATTCTCCTCCTCGCGCTGGGTAGCCTGGAAAACCGGGACCAGCTTCGGCCTGCGCGACGCCTGGGCGGTGGGCGTGACGCCCGTCTACACGGTCGGCATCTGGGCCGGCAATGCCGACGGCGAGGGCAATCCTCTCCTGACCGGCCTGTCGACGGCGGCGCCGGTCCTGTTCGACGTGTTGAACGCGCTGGATACCGGGGGCCGGATCGCGCCGCCGCGCCTGTGGCTGAAGGAAGTGCCGGTCTGCCGCGACTCGGGTTTTCTGGCCGGCGAACACTGCCCGGCCGTGGTCGTCGCCGTGCCCAGGGAAAGCCACTTCCAGCATTCCTGCCCCTTTCACCAGCTGGTGCACCTGGACGCCGGCGGCCGTTTTCGCGTCGACTCGGGCTGCGAGTCGCCCGCGCGCATGCTCCACCGGCCGTGGTTCGTCCTGCCGCCGGTGCAGGAATACTATTACCGGCGCTACCATCCCGAGTACCGCTCCCTGCCTCCTTTCCGCCGGGACTGCGTCGGCAGCTTCCAGGCCGAATCGGGCCGCCGGGACATCAGCCTGGTCTACCCCGACGCGAACACGGCCGTGTACATCCCCGTCGACCTCGACGGCCGCCCCGGCGAGGTGGTTTTCGAGGCAGTCCACCGCCGCCCCGAAACGGCGATCTACTGGCACCTGGACGAGGAGTTCCTCACCGCCACCCGCCGCTTCCACCAGGTCGCGGCGCGGCCCGTTGCCGGCGAGCACCGGCTGGTGCTCGTTGACGAGGAGGGACAGCGGCTGGAGCGTAGGTTCAGGGTGATCGGGAAGAAAGAGTGAAGAAAAGGATCGATTGATCCATGGCTGTTGTCGTATGCCGGTTGCCGGATTTTTCCGAACCTTGTGGCAGCGGCACGGATGGACTACAATGAGGACGATGAAAAAAGAAGGGAAAAAGAGCGTCAGCAATGCGCAAGCCCGCCTTGCGGCCAAGTCGCCGGGAAACGTCCCCTTCGGCGCCGAGGAAATCAGCCAAATGCACCTGGCGCTCGAGGCGGCCGACATCGGCTTGTGGGACTGGGACCTGGGGACGAATCGCGTGGCCATGTCCGATCATATGAAGATCCTGCTGGATATCGGCGCCGGCAGCCCGGGCGGCACCTACCGCCGGTTTCTGCGCGCCATACACCCTGAGGACCGGTACCGCATCGCCGCCGCGTTAAAGCGGGCCATCCTGCAGAAGAGCCCCTTCGACGAGGAGTTCCGCCGCCAGAAGGGCGACGGCTCGATCCATTGGCTGCGCATCCGCGGCCGGGTGTCCCTGGGGGCGTCTGGCGCCGCTGAGCGGGTCCTGGGCAGCATCCATGACAAGACCGACCGCAAGATGGCCTACGATGCGCTGGAAGCCAAGGTCGAGGAACGGACGCGCGAGCTCATCGACGCCAACGAACAATTGCGCCGGGAGATCGCCCTCAAGAACGAGCTGCAGGACCAGCTCATGCAGGCCAGCGAGATGGAGCAGCGGCGCATCGGCCAGGACCTGCATGACAGCCTCTCCCAGCAGTTGGGGGGCATTGTCTTCATGGGCCAGGTTCTCTTCGAAAAGCTGCAGCGCGCAAAACGCGCCGAAGCCCGGGACATGCAGCATCTGATCGGCCACTTGCAGAACGCCCTTACCCACACCCGCGATCTGGCCAAGGGATTATACCCCACCCTGGGCCAGGGCGGGCTGGCGGCCGCCCTGCGCGAACTGGCCGTGGCCGTCGGCGAGTTGTTCGCCGTGGCGGTCAGCGTGGAGTGCCGTGACGGACTGGAAACGACCGACGAGAAGACCGTCATCCATGTCTACCGCATCGTCCAGGAGGCGATCAACAACGCCATCCGCCACGGCAAGGCCCGGCGCGTGGCTGTCCGCCTGTTCCGCGAGAGGGGTACGGCCGTGCTCATTGTCGAAGACGACGGCGTCGGCTTTCCCCAGAAGCCGAACCGCATGGGCATGGGGTTGAACATCATGGAGTATCGCGCCCGCTCGATCGGCGCCTCGTTCGCCATCGCCTCCCGGAGATTGGGCGGGACGGCCGTGAAATGCGTTTTCGCCCATCCGAGGATCTTCGACAGCTGACGGTTCCTTGACACGAAGGCCGTGGTTGGGGTAAGGTGAGCGCGCGCCCGGATAGCGCCCATGCCATGAAGCGAAAGAACGCCGTCTTCATTGTCGATGACCACCCGATCATGCGCGACGGCATCTCGCAGTTGATTGACCAGCAGCCCGATCTGGAGGTCTGCGGCAGCGCCAGCAGCGCCCCGGAGGCCCTCAATGCCCTGGCCGCCGCCGCCCCCGACCTGCTGCTGGTGGACATCTCCCTTGCCGGCATGAGCGGCATTGACCTGATCAAGATCGTCAAGAAACGCCGGCCGCGCCTTCCGCTGCTCGTCCTGTCCATGCACTCGGAGGATCTCTATGCCGAAAGGGCCATTCGCGCCGGGGCCAAAGGCTACGTAATGAAGCATGCCTCCGCCGGCACGCTGCTGGCGGCTATCCGCCGCGTGCTGGAAGGCAAGGTATACTTGAGTCCGGCCATGACCGAGAAGCTTCTGGAGAAAGCGGCTGGAAGCGAACCGGACGTGAGCCGATCGCCGATCGACGACCTGAGTGACCGCGAATTGGAGGTCTTTAAGCTGATCGGCCGGGGCCTGAGGCCGCAGCGCATTGCCGAGGAACTGCAGCTGAGCATCAAGACGGTGGAAACCTATTATTCCCGGCTCAAGCTGAAGCTCGGTGTCAAGGACGCCGCCGAGCTGCTACAGCTGGCCATCGCTTGGCACGTCGATCTGGGGGAAGCCAAAGAGCATCCCTGATTCGTGGCCCCGCCCCGGTCTTTTTTTGTAATGGGAATCCCCGACGAAAGAAAAGTGGGAATCCCTTATTGCATCATTCGCCTCTCGGGATGATAGTGGGGGATCGTCACGGATAAGGAGTGCAAGCCAATGGCAGAGATCAAGGCAAGATGGGAATGGCGGACGTTCGGCGAAGCGTTCGGCGATGCGGAGGAGAAGATCCTCGCTTATCCCCGCGACACGGTGAGGAACAGCTCCGAGGTCTATATCCTGTCAGTGAAGAGCACGGACAACACCAAGATCCGCGACATGTTGATGGACATCAAAACGCTGCGCCAGGTGAACGCCGACAAGCTGGAGCAGTGGTTGCCGGTCATGAAGGCCGGTTTCCCATTGGCTCCGGCGGTACTGAATGACGTGTTCACGGCCTGGAAGGCGCCGTTGCCGAAGTTGGAGCGGGATGCATACGGGTATGAGGAGTTCTTGGGCGAGTTGGTGGCGAAACACCCCGATCTCAGAATGGTCCAGGTGGAAAAGGAACGCCACGGCTTCATGATCAACGGCTGCATCGTCGAGATCGCCGAGTTGAGTTTCGACGGCCGGCCTGTCCGCACCGTGGCCGTGGAGATGGAGAACCCCGACATGGTCATGCGGACAGTGCGCGAGCTCGACCTCGAACCCTTCGAGAATATCAATTATCTGAAGGCGCTGAAGCGCTTCGTGCACATGGAGATCGTTTAATCCTTAGGAGGATAAGATGAAAAAGATCGTTTTGTTATGCGTGCTGGTCGTGTTGTTCGCCTTCTCGGCGGCGGCCGAGGAGATTGAAACGCGTGAGCTCAAGGGCCAGAGCGAAGACGGCCTGCTGCTCTTTCAGTCGGAGGACGGTAAGTTTCAGTTCATGCTCGACGGCCGCATCCACCTCATCGCCGCCCTCTACCAGGGCAGCGAGACGCCGCTGAGCAACGGCATCGAGGCGCGCCGCGCCCGCCTCGGCTTCAAGCCGGTCTGGGGCGACTGGTCGGCCCAGTTCGACATCGACTTCAACGGTGTCGAGGCCGAGATCAAGGACCTCTGGCTCGGCTATGGCGGCTTCAACAACACGATGATTACCCTGGGCAACCACAAGGGTCAGTTCAGCGTGGAGGAAGTGACCTCTTCGCGTTTCATCACGTTCATCGAGCGCGGCCTGCCCAACGCCTTCGCGCCCGATCGCCGCATCGGCCTCAGCGTCGCCAAATGGGGCAAGAACTGGCGCGCCTTCGCCGGCCTCTTCGGCGAGGAAGCCGTCAATGCGGACGAGACCGGGGAGAACGAGGCGCTCAACTACAACCTGCGCCTGAACTTCCTGCCGCTCATCAACGACAACTCCTTTATCCACATCGGCGGCGCCTTCGGCCATTCGCAGCCCAACGCCAGCGACGAAGGGACGGTGCGCTTCCGCGCCCGGCCCGAGACGCACGTGGCCGACAACCGCTTCCTGAACACCGGCAAGATCAAGAAAGTCGGCTCCTGGGACCAGTACGGCCTCGAGCTTGCCGCCGCGTTCGGACCGCTCCTGCTTCAGGGCGAGTACATGTCGGTTACCGTCAATCGTCTTGAGGATAATCCCCAGGCCACTTTTTCCGGCTATTATGCTTTCGCCAGCTGGATGATCACCGGCGAAAAGCGCCCGTACAGCATCGAAGAGGGCGAGCCCGCCGGCCGCATCTACGCCAAGAACAAGAAGCTGGGCGCTTTCGAACTCGCCGCCCGCATCAGCAACCTCAACCTCAACCATGAGGAATCGGGGGTCATGGGCGGCGAAGGCAACAATATCACTCTGGCCGCCAACTGGTATCCCTACCCTAACCTCAAGTTCGCGGCCAACTACGTCATGATCAACCACGACGAGTACGCCACAGGCGACGGGGACTACGTGGGCAACGACGACTACAGCGTTTTCCAGTTCGGGTTCTACTACTCATTCTAGAGACAACGACGAGCCAAAGCGCGAAGCATGGGGGCAGGTTGCCCTGCCCCCGTGCTATAATCCGGGGGTAACACCATGGGCAAGGAAATAGAGAGAAAATACCTGGTCAAGGGTGAGGAATGGAAGGCGGCGGCCAATGGCATCGTTTATCGCCAGGGATACCTGTCCTCCCTCAAGGAACGTGTCGTCCGAGTGCGTACCATCGAGAACAAGGGATTCCTGACCATCAAGGGGATTACCCGCGGGGTGTCACGCTCGGAGTTCGAGTACGAGATCTCGGTCGAGGACGCCGACACCATGCTCGACGACATCTGCGAAAAGCCGCTGATTGAGAAGAAGCGCTACAAGATCCCGGTCGGCGGGCTGGTGTTCGAGGTGGACGAGTTCTTTGGCGAGAACGCAGGGTTGGTCGTGGCCGAGGTCGAGCTGAAGGACGAGAAGCAGAAAATCGACCTTCCCGGCTGGATCGGCCAGGAAGTCTCTGGGGATCCGCGCTATTTCAATTCCAACCTGATCCGGCATCCGTTCAGCAAGTGGTGAGCGGCGTGATGGCGGAAACGCAACCGGCGAAGGGCGTCGCGGCCGCTTCGGGCAACGACGGCCTGGACGAGTTGCTCGACCTGGAGCGGCACAAACTGGCCAACGTGCCCGAGCGGCAGGCCAACGCCACCGAAAGGTGGATGAAATACCTCGGCTTCCCGCTGGGCATCGCCGCTTTCCTGCTGATCTTCTATATGCCGCTGCCGGCCGGCCTGACCGCCTCCGGCCAGGCCGTCCTGGCCTGTTTTGCCATGGCCCTGGTCTGGTGGGTCAGCGAGCCGGTTCCCACCTATCTCACCTCTCTGATCCTGATGCTCGCCCTGGTCTTTACCGACGGCTGGGACCAGGAGCATGTGCTGGGCGTGCTTGGCTTCGATGTGATCTGGCTCAACGTGATGGCTTTTGTCCTGAGTTCCATCCTGGTCAAGACCGCCCTGGCCAAACGCCTGGCGCTCAACCTGATCATCCGTTTTGGGCACAATGCCTCCAAGATGTTCTTCGCATTCATCGTGCTGCAGCTCTGCCTGGCCCCACTCATCCCGGCGACGGCGCCGCGGGCGGTCATGACCCTGCCGCTGATGCTGGTGGTGGCGGCGATTTACGGCTCGACCAGCGACAAGGTCAATAATTTCGGGCGCAACCTCTTTCTGCAGAACCTGCTCGGCGTCAACATCTTTTCCTCCGGCTTCATGACCGGCAGCACGGCGAACCTGATCGCCATCTCGCTGATCATGTCGCTGAGCGGGGAAAAGGTATACTATACCGACTGGATGTTCGCCAGCCTGCCGGTGGTGATCATCGCCATGCTGATCGCCTGGTTTATCGGCCCGCGGCTGCTCATCCGCTTGAAGCCCCAGGAGCGCAAGCCGGTCATCCCGGGCGGCATCGAAACCCTCCAGCGCCAGCTCGAGCGCATGGGGAAAATATCCTTTCAGGAAAAAAAAGCGGCGCTCATTTTCGGGCTGGTCATCTTCCTTTGGGTGACCGACCGTTTTCACATGTCCTGGTTCGGCTTCGAGATCAACCCGGTGATGGCGGCGATGGCCGGGGCCGTGATCACCTTCCTGCCCAAGATCGGGCTCATCAAGTGGAACGAGGCCGACATCCCCTGGCACCTGATGCTGTTCAGCGCCGGCGCCTACGCCGGCGGACTGGCCCTGGACAACTCGGGTGCCGCCCGCTGGGCCATCGACAACCTCTTCCGCCACCTGCATATCGGCCCGGGGACCAACTTTTGGGTCGTCTACGTCATCATCATCGCCGCCAACATGTATGCGCATATCTTCTTCACCAGCAAGACCATGCGCGTCATCATCATGATGCCGATCGTCATCGCCATCGCCCAGCAGCTTGGCTTCCCGGTCATCGCCCTGGCGCTGCCGGCGGCCTTCACCACCGACTGGGTCATCACCCTGCCGATCAATGCCAAGCCGAACGTCATCTATTTCAGCACCGGCCAGTTCTCGGTCTTGGACAACATCAAGTATGGCCTGGTCGTGTCGACGATCGGGATCGTCATTCTCACTGTGGCCGGCATGACCTGGTTCCGCTGGCTGGGCATCACGCCATGAGCACGGGAGCGCGGACCATGAAGAGCGGCAGGATCTGTGGCGCATGGCTGCTTCTGCTTCTGGGCGCCAGCCTGGCGAGCTTCGGCCAGGAGCTGGCTCGCTATGACGAGACGGTGACCCTGAATGCCGAAGGCTCGGCCTCCTTCCGCATCGTTCTGGAATTTCGGGATTGGGCCGGCCAGCAGGTATTGATCCCCGTTGCCGCCAATGAGGTGCACGGCCTGAAGGCCCAGGGTGTCGCCCCGGCCGCCCTGAGGCTGATCGAAAGGGGCGGCGTGCGTTTTGTGGCGCTGGACCTGCCGCAGGGTGCCGGTGCTCCGGGAGCGGTTCAAGTCGAGTATGAAGCCCGCGGATATTTCAAGGCCCGCGGCCGCCCCGGCCCGTTCGCCACCCGCCCGCTGGCATACCGCTTCGTCAATGTCTCGTTCGCGTCGATCGGAAAATTTTCGGCGGCCATTGTCCTTCCCGGGGGCCATGTGTTCAATGCCGTCAGCCGCTTCACGCCCGAGCCGGAAAAGGCCGGCATGATCGCGCCGTTCACCATCGCCCGCGAGGACGGAAGGATCGTCGGGCGCATCGCCGTCGACGAGGTCGGGCTCGGGGACGAGGTGACGCTGGCCTGCACTTTTCGCGCCGCCCGGAGGTCACCCTGGCTGTTGTTCGCGTTGCTGGCCCTGGCGATCGCCTATCTCGTCTTCTTCCGCGACGTGCTGAAGGACGGCAAGGGCGACATGGATGCCAAGACCAAGGCATGAGAGGCTGAAGCGCCGCCCGCGAGGAGCACATGAGCATCATCCATCTGAAGCAATCGAAGGTCCTGGAAACGCAGATCGATGAATTCCTGGACGCCGTCAGCCGGGCCTCCCTCGTATTTCGCGGCGGCATCCGCGAATTCATGGCGGGGGAGATCGAGCATTTCGAAGGGACGATCGTCGAGATCACCCAGATGGAAAACCGCGCCGACGACCTGCGGCACACCATCGAGACCCAGCTGTACACGCATTCATTGATCCCCGAGATTCGCGGCGATGTGCTGGGCCTGCTGGAGAACATGGACACGGTGATCAACGCCGAAAAAAAAACCCTGCTGCAGTTCTCCGTGGAGATGCCCGAGATCCCCGCCGGGTTCGCCGGTGATTTTCTCGCCCTGGCCGACGTCTGCATGAATGCCGCCGAGGCGGTGGTGACGGCCGTGCGCGCCTTCTTCCACGACTTCAACATGGTAAAGAACTACCTGCACAAGGTGTATTTCCACGAAAAGGAGGCGGACAAGATCAGCGACCGGCTCAAGCGCCGCATATTCAGCTCCAGCCTCGACCTGAGCCAAAAAATTCACTTGCGCTATTTCGCCCTGCACGTGGAGAACATCTCCGACCACGCGGAGGACGTCGCCGACAGGCTGGGCATCAGCACCATCAAGCGCGGCTTCTGAGGAGGCCGGCAAAATGATCTTTTTCTACCTGCTCAGCGGCGTGTTCCTGGGCTGGTCGCTGGGGGCCAATCACACGGCCAACGTGTTCGGAACCGCCGTCGCCTCCAGGATGGTGCGCTTTCGGACCGCCGCCGTTCTCTGCAGTCTATTCGTCATCATGGGCGCGGTCTGGGGCGGGGCCGGCACCACCGCGACCCTGCGCAAGCTGGGATCGGTGAACGCCATGGCCGGCGCCTTCATGGTCACCTTGTCCGCGGCGCTGGCAGTCTATTGGATGACCCAGCTCAAGCTGCCGGTATCGACCTCGCAGGCCATCATCGGCTCGATCCTGGGCTGGAACCTGTTCTCGGGCTCTCCGACCGACTATCCTTCTCTGGCGCGCATCGTCCTCAGCTGGGGAGCGGCCATCGTGTTGACCGCATCGCTGGCGGCCGTTCTCTATATCCTGTTCCGTGCCGTGCTCAGGCGGTCGCGCATTCATTTGCTGGCGCTTGACGCCTATACCCGCGCCGGGCTGATCATGGTCGGTGCTTTCGGCGCGTACAGCCTGGGAGCGAACAACATCGCCAACGTCATGGGCGTTTTCGCCCCGGTCACCCCCTTTCACGACATCACGGTGGCCGGGTGGTTCACCTTGGGCGGAGTGCAGCAGCTCTTCCTGCTGGGCGGGATCGCCATCGCCGTGGGGGTATTCACCTATTCGCGGCGGGTCATCCAGACCGTGGGCAACGATCTGCTGAAGCTTACGCCGCTGGCCGGCTTCATCGTCGTCCTGGCTGAATCGCTGGTGCTGTTCCTGTTCTCTTCCAAGGCCCTCGAAGGCTGGCTGCTGGCCCACGGCCTGCCGGCGATCCCGCTTGTCCCCATTTCCAGCTCGCAGGCGGTCATCGGCGGTATCGTCGGCATCGGCATCGTCCGCCGGGGGCGGGAGATCCGCTTCCGCATTCTGGGCGAGATCGCCCTCGGCTGGCTGGCCACCCCGCTCCTGGCTGGCGTAGTGACTTTCTTCGGCCTCTTCGTCCTGCAAAACGTATTCAGTCTGGAGGTCCATCGTCCGTCCGGACTGGAAGCCGTCGCAAAGCCGGCAAGTCCCTTGCCCGCTGCCCGGGAGGCGCGGAAGCTGGCGGGCGCCGGTCGGAACGGCCAGAAAAGGGCAAACGAATCGTTACCGCCCGGAAGGCAGGAAACGACCGAGACGGCAGCGGCCCCGCTGGCACCGCGGGAGTGAACGAAGGCCGGGGGATAGCCTAGTTCAGGGCCGTTTAGTGCGGGCATATCCGCGTTCGGGTTCCATGGTCCCAATTGGGGATCCAACGGACGGATCTCCCTGACTGTCCAGAACCTCAGGCAGAGAGGCATGGCAAAAAAAATGAGGCGCGGTACGGATCCGGGATCCGCCGCGCCTCCAGGGAGAGGGTGAGAGACAGGAAGAATCTCAGGACAGATATTGGCTTTTCAGCTTTTCGGCCAGCTGTCTGCCCAAGTCGGTCACGATGACCAGCTTCTTGTCCTTGATCTGGACGATCAATTTCTCGTCGTGAAGCTTGTTGAGGTTCTTGAAGCTATAGCCGTTCCAGGTGCAATAGACTTTCTCGCCCGGGTTCTTGCGCGAGTCCTCCTCCCAGCCGGTCAGATACATCAGCAGCAGGTTCAGTTCCTTGATCTTTTCTTCCATTTTTTCCTCCTTGGGGCGGGCGGGGAAGCCGCAACGGCTTCCCCACCCGCCGGGAACGTCAGATCGTGATCAGCGGCTGCAGCTTGGCGAAGACCTTTTCGCCGATGCCCTTGACTTTCAGCAGGTCCTGGACGCGCTTGAAGCCGCCGCTGCTCTTGCGGAAATCCAGAATGCGCTGGGCCATCTTGGGCCCGACCTGGGGCAGCCTGGCCAATTGGGCGGCATCGGCGGTGTTGATGTTGACCAGCTTGTCGGCGCCCGCGGCCGCCGGCTTTTCGGCGGCGCCCAGGGAAACGGTGGAGACGGCGGCCATCGCCAGGATGACCAGCAGGGTGAAAATGTGTTTGGTTTTTGTCATGTGACCTCCTGCCGAGGGCCATTCATGTCCGGTGCCAACCTGCGCCGGTGCGCGATCATTGAGCGGAAAATGCCTATATCAGAGGGAAAAGACTCAATTTGTTTCCGCTTGGCGGCACGCTGGGATGTCAATCGATCTTTACTTGGGAAATCGGTCCGGTAAAGCAACCTGTACAGGCCAGGAATGAAGCCGGATCCGAAAACCCTTTCCTGTGGCACTTTCCGGCCCTGGAGCCCCCTTGGCACGCGAATTGAATCCTCCCCGGCAGGAGGAAAACATGAACAAAGGCTTCACTTTGATCGAGACGATGGTCTCATTGGCCGTGCTGCTGCTGGCTGTCCTGTCCAGCACGCGCATCCTGGTCGCGGCGCTGGGGCAGACGCGCGGGGCGGCCATGCGCTTCCGCGTGCTGCAGCAGCTGGACTATTACAGGAACTATCTTGCATCCCTGCCCCTGGACGCCGCCGAACTGGCCGCGGGGACCCACCACCGGCAGGAAGGCGAGCTGGGTGTCCACTGGCAAGTGGATGACGCCGGCGCCGCGCTGAAGCGGGTGCGCCTGCTGGCGAAGACGCGGCATTACGCCCTGGCGCTGGTGCTGCACCGCTCGCGCTTCATCCTGGCGGTGCAACCATGATCAGGGGATTCGGTTTGCTGGAGATGCTGATCGCCCTCTCGCTGGGATTGGGCATCCTGACCGTGATCATTGCCCATTCGACCGAGGCGGCGCGGGTGGAGAAGAAGGTCGGCGGCAACCAGGAACGGCTGGAGGCGATCTTCCATGCCGTGGACGCCATCAAGGCCGACCTGAACAAGTGCGGCATGCGGCTGCAGGATACCCGGCCGTTCAGCGACATAGCCCCTTTCGCCTCGACCCCAGGCTTCTTTTCCAGCACGTACGGCATCGCCGACGAACCCCTCCTGGAAGGGGCGCTGCGCGGCCAGCAGGCGCTGCGGGTCGCTGCCGGCGAATGCTTCAAGAAGGACAAGGCGGTGCTCATTTACGACCCGGCACAGCCGGCCTGGGAGCTGAACGAGGTACAGTACCGCCTCGACGGCGCCCTGGTCATGAAGCGCCCGCTGCAGAATGATTTTCCCCGCAACAGCACGCTGGTGGCGCTGAAAAAGGTCGAGTACAAGTATTTCCCCGCCCAGCGCACGCTGAAGCGGCGCAGCGACAACGGCACCTTCCAGCCGCTGCTGGAGGAGGTCAGCGATTTCTACGTGACCTTCTTCCCCGACGCCAACTCGGTCCTTTATCGCATCGAGATCAACAGGAAGGAGCAGGTGCGAGGCTATATCTTCCTGCTCAACACGGTGTGACCGTGACGTGCCGCGGCAACATCGTCCTGACCCTGCTCTTCGCCCTGCTGCTGGCCGCCTCGGGAGCGGCGCTGCTCACCCATACCGGCTATCACCAGGCGGTCGTCGCCGCCCGCCGGGAAAGGCGGCTGGAGGCGGCGGCCCTGGAGCAGGCGCTGCTGCTCGGGCTGCATCGCTACCGCGAAAAGCTGGCCGCTGGCGACATGAACTCGTGGGAAGACCCGCGGAGCGGATTTTTCAACGCGGTGGTCTTTCCTGCCTGGAGCGAGAACGGGATCACGGGCTGCCATGAGTTCACCCGCCGCGAGTTGCGCGGCGAGGACGGCTTCCGCGTCGTGCGCATCGACGATGTCATGCGCACGCGGCGAAGCGCCGGCAACCTGGAATATGCCGGCTGCGCCGGAGTGGAGCTGGTCACGGGAGACATCCCCGTCGGCGAGGCCGGGCTGCTGGTCGGAGAGCCGGGCGTGACCGACGCCGCCGCCTTCCTGGCGGAACACGGCGTGGGCTATTCCGGCTCGCAGCTGCCCCGGGTCGGTGACCTGACGCCCGGGGTCGATGCCGGGAGCCTTTTGTGCGCGGCGCTGGGGCTGCCGGTCGAGGTCCCGGACTGGCGGCGCATCCGCGAAGCGTTCGGGCTGGAGCCGGACGCCGCGCCCGTACCCATTGGCATCTACCTGGCGCATCGGGACAGCGAGGTCAGTGCCGTGTTCGTCGAAGGCGACCTGCAGACGCTGGAATTCAGCGCCGGCGCCGGCCGGCAGACGATCGTCTTCGGGCAGGGCGGCCGGATTTACGAGTTGAGCTACCGGCCCGGCGAGGATTCGCTGGCCTGGAGCGGAGAAGGCGATGCCGCCGGCTCCCGCTTCAATGAAAGGATCGTCGTCCACGGCAGCGTTTTCTCGGTCGCCCAGGCGGGCGCGGCGGCGTTCCTGGACGATGCTCACGTCGAGCTGCTGGTGGGCGGCCGGCTGGTCGTCGCCAGCGGGCTCGAAGGCGAGAACCTGGCGCCGGGCAGGGAGCGTTTCCCGAAGCTGCTGCTCATGACCTGCGCCGGCGACTTCTTCAGCGGCGAGAAAACCGCGGCCGATGTCGTCATCGCCGCCGCCGGCGAAGCGACCGTGCAGGCCCAGGTGATCGCCGCCGGCAGCCTGGTCAACGGCGAGGGCATGGTGCAGATCAGCGGCGGCCTGTTCGCCGCCGGCATCGCCAACCGGGGGCATTTGCAGGTTGGCGGCGCGAGAGGGGATTTCGCTCTCGCCCGCCGGGTCCGCCTTTCCGGGTTCAAGCTGCTGCGTGACTTTCGCGTCCGTTACATCGAGGAGAGAAGCCATGACGAATGACAAGGGACTGACGGTATTGGAGCTGTTGGTAACGATCGGCATTTTCTGGCTCCTGCTGCTGCTGACCGCGCCGGGCTTGAGCGCTTTCTTTTCGCGAATGGAGTTTCATGCCGCCCTGCGCGGCGTCTCCGCGGGCTTGAGCACGGCGCGCTGCCAGGCCATTCGCGACAACCAGCCCGTGCGCGCCGAGGTCATCCCCGGCAAACTGCTGTTGAGCCAGGAAACGGCCCAGGGCTGGAGGGTGATCCGCAGCTTCGACCTGGGGAACAAGGTTACGATCCATGCCAACAACCGGCCGGTGTTCTCGCCGCTGGGAGGCGTCTCTCCGCTGTGCACCGTCACCCTGGAGCGGCATGGCCGGGGCTGCCGAGTCGTCGTC
>CAZLSH010000017.1:17130-32576 GCA_964562095.1 uncultured Clostridia bacterium
TCCATGTACGGCCGCATCCGGGTGTACAACGGTGCCTGAGGGGACCCGGCGCAGCCGGGCATTGTGATAGAATGGTTCCGCCGGCTGCTCATGGGGCGGCCGGCTCGACCGGAGGCGCCGATGGATTTGGACCCGATATTTCGTTCGCCCGAGGGCGCCGAGGCGATCGCCGCAGCCTACAACAGGTTGCTGCAGCGCTGGCCGCCCTCTTTCCACCCCGTTCACTTTCAGAGCGGATTAGGGGAGGCCTTCGCCATGGCCGGCGGCCGGGAGGAGGGCCCGGCGATCCTGATGCTCCACGGCTCGGGCTCCAATGGCGCCGTCTGGCTGGGCGCAGCCGCCGAACTGGGCAAGATCGGCCGCTGCTATGCCCTCGACCTGCCCGGCGAGCCGGGCAACAGCGCCTTGGTCCGCTGCAACTGGCAGGAGATGGTCGCCTGGCTCGGCGAGATCAGGGGGCAGGTCGCCGAGCGGCCGCTGGTACTGTTGGGCAACTCGCTGGGCGGCTGGTTGGCCATGGCCTCGGCCGCCGCCGATCCCGCGGGTGTGGCGGCATTGATGACAGTGTGCCCGGCCGGCGTCGCGCCGCGGCGCTCGTCCTACCGCTGGTACGCCCTGGCGACGCGCTGGGCCGGCAAGTGGGGGCCGCGGGTCATGGAACGGGCCAACCTCAGGGGGCGGAAGATGGACGACGATTTCCGCGACTTCTTCGACCTGGCCGGCCGCCACTTCATCTACCGCCCCTCCGTCCCCATGCTGGCCGACGAACAGCTGCGCCGGCTGACGATGCCGTTCGCCTATTGGGCCGGCAAGAAGGACATCCTGCTGCCCACGAAAAGGATCGCCCGCCGCCTGCGCCGACTGGTTCCCCAAGCCGATATCTTCATCGACAGGAAAGGCGGCCACGGCTATCATCCGCCCCCTGCCGCCCTGCGCGAATGGCTGGCGGAAACTCTCTCGAAAACGATCAATGCCTCATAAATTCATTTTGTGACAGAATCCTGCCTGAAATCACAAGACGCGTCACTTGTCACTCGTTACTTGTTACTGATCTTTTTCCTGACCGCGGCGAGCTTGCTTTTCATGGAGATTTTTTTGTCGCGGCGGTCGTCGATGCGCAGCGTGGTCGACACGCGCAGAGCGCCCAGCTGGAAGGGCGCTTCGTGCATGGCCTTGACCGCCTCGATGACCTCGTCCATGTCGCCCTCCAGGATGGTCGACATGGGGGTGAGCAGGGACTTGACCCCGGGAAATTTAATCAGGACCTTCTCCACCGTGGCGACATAGGCGCTCAGCGACGGCGAGGCGGTGCCCAGCGGCACCACCGTCACCTCGGCGACGACCCTGCCCACCGCATCCCCGCTATTTCTTCACTTTGGCCAGCAGGGACCTGGCCAGGTCCTTGTGCACGGTGAAAGTGAGCATTTTGAGCTTGACGTAATCGCCGCGGAAGAAGAAATAGCCCTCATGCTTTCCCCAGCGCGCCGAGCGGCTGGAGTCCTTGACCAGGAACCAGTCGTGGCCCTGCAGTTTCTTGTAGCCGACGATGTGGATGCCGTGGTCGTCCTGCGTGGTGCGGTTGGCGATGCGGAATTCGCGGGAGTCCTGGTCGATATAGGCGGCGGGGATGTCGAAGCTGGGGACGAAACAGACATCCTGGAAGCCGAGCTTGCCCGGCTCGGAAACGTCGCCGCCGATGCTCACCGTGCAGCCGGCCTTGACCGCCTTGAGGATCAGGTTGTACCAGTCGGCCAGCGGCACGTTCAGGTATTCGCTGCTGTGCCACCAGTTGTCGGGGACTTGGAATTCCTGGAATGTGTAGAAGGGGAAATAACTGGTCGACATGACGTCGACGTAGTCGTCCATGTTCAGCGCCGTCTCGTTAGTCAGGAACTCCAGCGGCGTCATCTCCCGGCCCTCGTAAACGAAGGCCTGCGGCGGCGCCCCCAGGCGCTTGTCCAGCAGGCTGGCCACGTGCTTCAGCACGACTTCCTCGTCCCAGAGGTTGTTGGCCTTCACATAGTCGAGATAGCCCCTGATTTCGGTGATCAGTGGTTCGTGGTCCAGCTTGTCGCCGTCGACGCGAACGCCGGGATAGGCTGCGGCGGGCACGACGCCGTGCTCTTTCCAGATGCGGTTGATGGCATTGCTCTCGCCGCCCTCGGCGACCAGCGAGGCGCCGCGCTCGCGCACCCAGCGCCGCACCTTGGCCAGGTATTCCCAGTAGACGGTCCATACCTCGGAGAGCTTGATCTTCCTGCCGCTCAGGCGGAAGATTTCCGATTCATAAAACGAGGTGGCGGCGAAGCTCCAGCAGATGTTGGTGTTGTACTGCGCCACGGGGGGGAAGTGGAACATGGCCTGGAAGGCGGCCGGCGACGGCGGCGGCACGACCCCGGCCAGGTCGGACTGCAGGCTGCGCGCCTGCTCGCGCTCCTTTTTCTTCTCCTCGGCCTGGCGCTGGCGAATGGCGGCCGTCTCCCCGTCCAGGGCGGCCTGCTCCTTGGACCGGGCCTCTTCCATGGCCTTCAGCACCGGGTCGCTGTAACGCTTTTCGTATTGGGCCTTGTTCCTGGCGCCGGCCAGCAACGTCGCGGCCGAGGCGCCCAGCGCAAGGCAAACCAGGATGGCGATGATCTTTTTCATGGGTTCTCCTTTTCCTATCAGAACTCCGCGCTCTTGGGCGTGCGCGGGTAGGGGATCACGTCGCGGATGTTCTCCATGCCGGTCAGGTACATCACCGCCCGCTCGAAGCCCAGGCCGAAACCGGCATGCGGGGCGCCGCCGAAGCGGCGCAGATTGAGATACCAGCCGTAGTCCTCCTCCTTCAACCCCATCTCGGCGATGCGGCGCCGCAGCACGTCATGCCGTTCCTCGCGCTGGCTGCCGCCGACGATCTCGCCCACGTCGGGCACCAGCAGGTCCATGGCGGCCACGGTGCGGCCGTCATCGTTCAGGCGCATGTAGAAGGCCTTGATCTCCTTGGGATAGTCGGTGACGAAGACGGGCTTCCGGAATATTTTTTCGCTCAGGCAGCGCTCGTGCTCGGTCTGCAGGTCGTTGCCCCAGGCGGGCGGGAAGTTGAACTTGGCGTCCGCCTTCTGCAGCAGCTCGATGGCCCGGGTGTAGGTGACGCGCTCGAAGCTCGCGTCCCGCACCCGCTGCAGCCGCTCAAGCAGCCCGGCGTCGATGAAGCGGTTGAAGAACTCCATCTCCTGCGGCGCCTCTTCCAGGACGAAGCGGATGACGTATTTCAGCATGTCCTCGGCCAGGGCCATGTTGTCGCCCAGGTCGGCGAAGGCGATCTCGGGCTCGATCATCCAGAATTCGGAGGCGTGGCGCTGGGTGTTGGAGTTCTCGGCGCGGAAGGTGGGGCCGAAGGTATAGACGCGGCCGAAAGCCAGGCAGAAGCCCTCGACGTTCAGCTGCCCCGACACGGTCAGGCTGGTCTCGCGGCCGAAGAAGTCCTGGCTGAAATCGACTCCGCCCTGCTCGTCCAGGGGGGGCTTGATGGGATCGAGAGTGGTGACGCGGAACATCTGCCCGGCGCCCTCGCAGTCGCTGCCGGTGATGATCGGCGTGTGCACGTAGACGAAGCCGCGCTCATGAAAGAACCTGTGCAGGGCGAAGGCGACCAGGCTGCGCACGCGGAAAACGGCCATGAAGGTGTTGGTGCGCGGCCGCAGGTGGGGGATGGAGCGCAGGAACTCGAAGGAGTGCCGCTTTTTCTGCAGCGGGTAGTCGAGTTCCGAGAGTCCGACGGCCTCGATCGCCGCCGCCTTCAGCTCGAAGGGCTGGCCGGCGGCGGGGGAAGGCACCAGCCTGCCGGTCACTTTCAGGGAGGTTCCCAGCGGGTACTTGGCCACGGCGGCGAAGCCGGGCAGCGCGTCATCGTAAACGACTTGCAGGTTTTTGAAGCAGGAGCCGTCGTTCAGCTCGATGAAGGCGAAGTTCTTGGATTCGCGCTGGGTGCGGATCCAGCCGCGCACTTCCAGCTCTTGATTCAGCAGCTGTGCGGATTCGGCGAAAATCTTCTTGATGGTCGTCCAGGCCATGGTGCCACCTCGCGGGAAAATCATTGTAGCGCAAAAGGCGGCCGCGGGCAACCGGAGACGTGGAACGGATATGCGTTTGAACTCAGGCCCCGGCCCTTCAGGGCGCGAATCGTCGCCCGCACTTGACTTGCCCGGCCGTTCACTTCAAAATCAGGGGATGAAAAACACGAATCGTTCTTCCCGGTATCCGCTCATCCTGGCGTCGCTTCTTGCCCTCGCCATCGTGCTGACCGCCTCATCCGGCGACGGCATCCTGGAACGGCTTGGCCTGGCCCCGCAGGCGGCGCAGGAGGGGGTCCTCAATGCCCTGGCCGGAGGCAGCGCCTACAACGGCGACGCCTATCGGGCCTTCAAGGCGCTTCCCGCCGCCTCGCGGGCGACGGTCGTCACCGCCGGCCTCGGCTGGATCAAGTCGTACGTCGCCGGCGCAGAATTCAAGGCGGCCTACCAGAAGCTCCGCGAGAGCGAGAAGCCCGAAGCGCCGGCCTCGCGTCCGTCTGCCGGCAGCGAATTGGAGAAGATGCAGGCCGAAGTCGAGAAAAGCATCGCCGAAATGAAAAAGAACATGGCCGGCATGGACGCCGAGACGCGCCAGGCCATGGATGGCGCCATCCAGGAGATGCGCGCCCAAGTCGAGCGCATGGCGAAGGACCCGCAGCAGCGGGAGTACCTGCGCCAGGCGACCGCCATGTCGGCCGCGGAGGCCATCCAGCGGCATGATGAGGCGCTGAAGGAATGGCAGCAGCTTTATCCCGCCGATCCCCGGGAATTGATAAAAAAGCGCATCCGCGAGTTCCTGGCCGTCAGCGCCGGGGTCGATTTCGCCGCCCGGCTGGCGCCGCGCGGCGAAAAGATGGTCTTTGTCCGCGAGGATTATGAACAGAAGCCGCCCGAATGGAAGCTCTGCTTCCGCGCCGGCAAGGAGGCCACTGCTGCAGCCCGTGCCTTTGCTGCGACCTGGCTGGCCGAATTGGAGTAAAACTAGCCTTCCCCGATGACTTCGTCGCCGCTTCGGGAGGTCCCTGTCCTGAATTCCTTTGATTTGAAATGGAATGTCTTGAAAAAAGGACACAATCCGCTTGTTTTGCCGGCATTGGAATTGCTTGCATACTTTCAGGAGTTGGACTTGCTTTGGGCATTGGTTTATAATCGCAAACATGGCTTTGCCCCCGGAAGTTCGGCTGGCCCGGAGCGGCCCTCAGATTGAATGGCAGGAGGGAAAATGAAAAAAATCGGCATGAACACGTTGCGCATGGGCGTCCCGGCCCTGGTCGCTGTCGGCCTGCTACTGGCGCTGCCGCTGGCCGCGCAGAAGGATTTCAACCAGGCGGAAAAGGAGACCATCGAAAAATACAAGCGGGCCCGGCCGTATTTTCTGAAAGGTGGGGATTATCTCAAGAAAGGCAAGCTGGACAAGGCCCGGAAAGAGGCTGAAACCAGCCTGCAGATATTTCCGGAGTATGCCGAAGCCCACCTGCTGATGGCCGAAGTGGGCTACCAGCGCGGGCAGTACGAGGAGGCGCTGCAGGAGATCCAGACCGGCAAAAAGGACTTTGCCGCCTTCGGCAAGCTTTATACCTTCACGTACCAGGAATATCTCGACCGCCTGCGCGAGCAGCGCAACGAAAAAGAGGAGTATGTCAACCAGCTCTCCACGGCGGTGGCGGAGGCGAAAAGCAACACCGACCGCCAGCGCATCGAGGCTCAGATCAGCCGGGCCAAGCAGGATCTGATGGCGATCGATTCGCGGCTGAGCAATCCCGTTCCTCCCATCATGGACGTCCCGGCCGAGTTCCACTACATCCACGGCAACATCCTGTTCAAGCTGAAGCGCTTCGGCGAGGCCCGCAGCCAATATCAGGCGGCGGTCCAGGCCGATCCGCGCCATGGCAACGCCTGGAACAACCTGATCAGCATCCAATTCGCCAGCGGCGACCCGGCCGGGTCCCTGAAACTGCTGGAGGAGGCCGAAGCCAACGGCGTGACGGTGAACGAGAAGCTGAAACAGGCCATATTGGAAAAGCAGCCCCGTCCGTAATCATCAAGGCAAGGAGAGAAAAATGGCGGAGAAAACCATGAAAATCGCGTGCTTGCGCGGCTTGGCGCTGTTTGCGGCCGCGCTCCTGCTGGGGCTGCCGCTGGCCGCGCAGAAGGACTTCAGCCAGACGGAAAAGGAGACGCTCGCCAAGTACAAGCAGGCCCGGACCCATTTTTTAAAGGGCGGCGAGTTCCTGAAAAAAGGCAGGCTGGACAAGGCGGAGATGGAAGCCGGCGTCAGCCTGGGGATTCTGCCCAGGTATGCCGACGCCCGGCTGCTCAAGGCCGAGATCTCCTACCAGCGCGGCCGCTATGAGGAGGCGCTGACCGAGGTCACGGCCGCCAAGGACGACTTCGTCACGGTCAAGGATCTTTACGCCTTTTCCTACCAGGATTACCTCGACCGCCTGCGCAAGCAGCGCGACGACCTGGAAAATTACATCAAGGACATGTCCGCCGGTGTTTCGGACAAGAGCTCCTCCCAGGGGCGCAATCCGGCGCAGGCCGCGATCAGCAAAGCCCAGCAGGACATCGCCGAGATCGACCGCAAACTGCACGAGCCCATCCCGCAAACCCTCGAGGTCCCGGCCGAGTTCCACTACATCCACGGCAACATCCTGTTCAAGCTGAAGCGCTTCGGCGAGGCGCGCGATCAGTACCAGGCGGCGGTCACGGCCGACCCGCGCCACGCCAACGCCTTCAACAACCTGATCAGCATCCACTTTGCCAGCGGCGACCCGGCCGGCGCCCTGAAACTGCTGGAGGAAGCCGAGGCCAACGGCGTGACGGTGAACGAGAAGCTGAAAAAGGCGATCCTGGGAAAAAAATAGCTTCTTAAGACGCCGTGGATTGGTCCGCTGCCTTTACCGGCGGTTGAATTTTGCCGGGGAATTCCCTAGAATGTCATTCTGCAGCGGGGCATCATGAAAACCATCATCTTTTATTACAGCGGCACGGGCAATTCGTTGTGGTCGGCAAGGATTCTGGCCGAGCGCTTGGACGGGGCCGGCGTCCGGCCCATGAAAGGCGCCGACGCGCTGGCCGCGGGCGACGCCGAGGCGGTGGGCTTCGTCTTCCCGGTCCACATGTGGGGCGTGCCCGGCCCGGTCGCGGCGTTCGTCGAGAAGCTTGCCCTGCGCCCCGATGCCTACCTGTTCGCCCTGGCGGTCAACGCCGGCCAGGTCGCGCGCACCCTGGTCCAGCTGCGGGAAATGCTCGCCCGGCGCGGCCTGACGCTTGCCGCCGGCTACGATATCGTCCTGCCCAGCAATTACATTCCCTGGGGCGGACCCGGTTCGCTCGAGCGGCGCCAGGGGCGCATCGATGCCGCCCGCGTTAAGATCGCCACGGCCGGCGAGCGGATCGCCGCCCGCGCAGCAGGGCCCATGGAAATGGGCCCCTGGTGGCAGCGCATCGTTTTTACGGCCATGTACCGATTGAGCTTCAGCCAAGTGCACAAGATGGACAAGGATTTCTGGTGCGACGAGCGCTGCGACGGCTGCGGCATCTGTGCCCGTGTCTGCCCGGCAGGGAACATCGAGCTGAAAAGCGGCCGGCCGGCCTGGCAGCACCGCTGCGAGCAGTGCCTGGCCTGCATCCAATGGTGCCCGCGCGAAGCCATCCAGTTCGGCAAGAAAACCCGGGCATACGAACGGTACCACCACCCCGAGGTGACGCTGCGCGACATGCTGGCCGCCGGGGCGGGGGAGCGTTGAGCGGCAGGCGCCCGGCGCGCTGGGCCCTGCCGGCGGCGCTGCTGCTGGCTGTCTTCTGGATCTCCGCAGCGGGCGGCGGAGCGGCCGGCGAGAGCGATGGCACATGTGACGCGGGAGCGGCGGCGGTCCTGGCGCGGCGCTGGGCGGCGTTTTCGGGAGGCCGGCAGGGCCGGGTGGTCTTCGCCCGCCCGCCCGGGATGTTCTGCCTTGATTTGGCTTCAGGGATCGTGAAACCGGTCCCCGGGGTGGAGGTCGACGGTGCCCCGGGCCGCAGGCTTCGCGGACGATCGCCGCGCCCCTCCTGGGCTCCAGACGGCAAGCGCTTCGCCTACCGTTTCAACGCCCGGGTCTATGTCTGCGACCCCGACGGGCGCCGTCGCCTGGTCGACAATCCGCTCATGGACTGTTCCGACGAAACGCGCTGGAGCTGGCACCGTTTCCGTGGCCGCGACTGGCTGGCGGGGCCCTCGCTGCAGGGGGACGTCATCCTGGTCAGCGTCTCCGACCCGGCCGTCATGCGCACCGCCCACGGCGGCGGCGATGTAAAAAAGCACTGCGAGATCACCGGCAGCGGCCGCTTCGTGGTTTATGATGACGGTGCGCGCATCCGTTCGGCCCCCTTTGGGGGCAAGGATCCGGGGCGCATCATTTCCCAGGGCCAGAGTTGCCGGCCCTGCGCCGCCGCCGACGACCGGGCGGCCTGGCTGCCATCTCGCCACGACCGCTATCGCATCGTTCACGCCGCCGACGGCCGCTTGATCGGCGACCTGCCGGCGCCGCCCGGGGAGGAGATCTACCGCCTCAACTGGTCCAACCTGCCGCGATTCGCCGCCCACATGTTCGGCAGTTCGGGCAATTCGCGCATGCATGTCCGGAACGTCGACGACGGCGCCGCGCTGTTCATCGGCTGCGGTTGGGACCCGGACCTGTGGGTGGGGCCGCCGCCTTCCCCTTGAGCGGCGGGGTCTTCCCCCCGGAAGCGAACGCCAGGTACGCCAAGGCCAGCAGGCCGATGGCGTATTCCCAAGCCTGGCTGGTGATGTGAATGACGAAGCCCGCCTCCTTGATGTTGGCCGCCGGCACGCGCAGGGCCGAGAACACGAAGGCAAAAGCCAACTCCCAGGTGCCGAAGCCGGCCGGCCCGTGGATGGGAATCAGCGCCGACGCCTCGGTCGCGGCCAGGCCGAAGCAAAAAAGGGAAAAATGCTTCAGGCTGACGCCCAGTTGCAGCACGCCCTCGAACAGAACATAGTTGGTTATGTATTTGCAGAGGCGGCTGGCGAGACTGATCCCCAGGAGCTTCAGCCTTTCGCGCAGCCCCTCGTGCGCCGCCAGGTAATCGCTGACGAGGCGGATCGTCCCCTCGATGCGGGACAGGCGCAGGCGGCGCAGCCTGTCGTTGCCCAGGAGGAACTGCAACAGGGGGCGCGAGAAGAACAGAATCAGCGCCGAGACCGCGAACAGGACGGCCATGGCCGCAAAGATCGGCCAGCGGCTCATGCCGGTCGGGAGAAAGATCAGCAGCATGCCCAGCATCAGGGTGAGAGCAAGGGAATCGTAAAAGACTGAAATGACGAAGCTGGAAGCGCCTTTCTCGAGGGCGATCCCCTTCTTTCTCGTCAGCCAGGAATAGAATACCAGTGAGGCGCTGCGCCCCGGCAGCAGGTCGACCGAGAAGTTGCGCACCAGGGTGATCAGGAAAAGGCTCCCGAAACGCATTTCCCCTGACAGCAGGACGCTGTATTGCCAGGCACGCAGCAGGGTCCCCAGCAGCGAGAGCAGGGCAAAGGCGGCCAGAAAGGCCGGCGGAATTCTCAGGAAACCGGCCAGGATGTCCGCGGGGGTGAGGTCGCGGAAAAAGACGGCGATAATGACGGCCAGGATGAGGACCGGGGCCACGACGTTCCTGGCGATCCGCCCCGGCTTCAGGGAGATCAACGGCGCCGGACTCCGTCATGGGAAAGTTCGCCGCAACGGCTCATGCCTGCAGCTTTCCCCGAATCTCGGAGAGATCCCCGATCTTCAGCCTGGCCATCTCCGCCTCGATCTCCGCCACGATGCGCGCGGCGCCGGTTGGATCGTAGAAGTTGACCGTGCCGACCTGGACGGCGGAAGCACCGACCAGGATGTAATCCAGGGCATCGCGGCCGCTGGCGATGCCGCCGATGCCGATCACCGGCACGTAGGCCTTGCGGCATACCTCGCGGACCAGGCGCAGGGCCAGCGGCTTGACGGCCGGTCCGGAGAGGCCGGCGTAGACGTTGGCGAACACCGGTCGTTTTGTTTCCAGGTCGACGGCCAGGCCCAGGAAGGTGTTGACCAGCGACAGGGCGTCGGCGCCGGCATCCTGGGCCGCCTGGGCCACGCCGACGATATCGGCCGCGTTGGGGGAGAGCTTGACGATCAGCGGCTTGCGGATCCTCTCCTTGACGCGTTTGACCAGCCGGGACGTATGGCCGGCATCCTGGGCCGGGCAGGCGCCCCCCTTTTTGATGTTGGGGCAGGAGATGTTCAGCTCCAGCATGGCCACCTCGTCCATGGCGGAGAAGAGCGCGGCCACTTCGGCGAACTCGTCGTCGTCCCCGCCGCAGACGTTGACGATGATCGGCACCGGGGTGCGGGCATGAAGGCGGCGGATGATTTCCTGCAGGGCGGCGCTGCCCGGGCCGGCCAGGCCGATCGAATTCAGCAGCCCGGCCGGGGTCTCGTGCAGCCGCGGCGGCGGGTTGCCTGGCCGCTCCTCGCGGAAGATGCCCTTCATGACAATGGCGCCGAGGAGGTCCAGGTCATAGAACGGGAGGAATTCCTCACCGTAGCCGAAGGTGCCCGATGCCGTGATCACCGGGTTCTTCAGCGTGCAAAAGCCCAGGTCGGCGCTCAGGTCGGCCATTGGATCTCCTCCATGGCGAAGACCGGCCCCTCGTCGCAGACGCGGCGGTAGGAACCGTCCGCGGCGCGGATCGCGCAGCCCTGGCAGGCGCCGAAACCGCAGCCCATGCGGGCTTCCAGCGAGACCAGATCGCGCGTGGGGAAGGGCTTCAGCAGCACGGCCAATGCGGCCAGCATGGCTTCGGGGCCGCAGGAAAAAGTGGCGTCGGGACGTTCGTCGCGCACGATCTTTTCCAGGCCGTCACTGAGCCGCCCCTGCTGGCCGATGGAGCCGTCCTCGCTGAACACGAACAGCCGCTCCAGGCGCAGGGCGCGGACGCGGTCCAGCAGCGGCAGGTCGGCCTTGGCGCGGCCGCCGTACAGCAGGAGCAGCCGGCGGCGCTCACCGTAGGCCCGGGCGTAATGGAACAGCGGGACGATGCCGCGGCCGCCGGCGATGAGCAGGACGCGCTGTCCCGGCAGCTCCGGGAACGTGTTGCCCAGGGGGCCGAGAATGTCCAGGCTGTCGCCGGGGCGCTGGCCGGCCAGCAGCCGCGTGCCGCTTCCCAGCACCTGGTAGTAGAGCCAGATATAGGGCGGCCGCGCATCGAGGACGCCCAGCGGCCGGCGCAGCAGCGGGTCGCGCGCCGGCAGGATGCGCACCATGACGAATTGGCCCGGCTTGGCCGCTCCCGCGGCGTGGGGGGCGGCGATCTTCAGCAGCTGGTAGCCGTTGCCCAGGCTGCGGGCTTCCTCGATGAGTCCGCGTTCGTCTTGCATGATCCCATTATGCCATGGTTCTTCCATGCAGTAAATGGCTCGGCGCTTCCGCGCCGGAGGGCCGGGTCAATGGATGTCCTGGTTATCCAGTGAGGCAAAGAACTCCCATGCCGCCTGGGGCGTGGGGATTTTCTTCATGCTCTTGAGCAGATCGGTTTCCTTCGTCAACTTGGACAGCCGGGCCAGGACCTTCAGGTATTCGGCGGCCCTGTCCACGGGAGTGAGCAGCAGGAATATGAGCTGCACCGGCGGGTGGCCTTCGCCGCCGAAATCGATGCCCGGCGTCACCCGGGCCATGGCGAGGGTGATGCGCTCCAGGCATTTCATGCGGGCGTGGGGGATGGCGACGCCGTTGCCCAGCGAGGTGCTGCCCTGGCTTTCCCGCTGGCTGATCACTTTCAGGAGTTCGCACTCGCTCTGGACGGCTCCGGCCTGGGTCATGCTCCTGGCGATCTCCACCAGGGCTTCCTCCTTGGATCGCGCCGGCAGGTCGAGGAAGATCAGCTCGGGGTACAGATAGTCAATCAGCTTCATATGGACCGGATCTTCGCCGCAGCACGCCGGCAAATCGCAAGGGTTTTGTTTTTCATGGCTGGTGATCGCTCTGGGTCAATCATGAATATCATACCGCAAACGGCCGGCGAATTCAAGTCGTGCGCCGGGAGCGGAGGCCGGCCGCGCTCAGGAAATGCGCTGGATGTCGGCTTCTTTGCCGACCACGAGCAGCACTTCGCCGTCCTTGATGACGAAATCGGCCCCCGGCACGATGATGAACTGGTCGGAGATCAGCTCCCTGACGGCGATCACCTCGATGTGGAAGCGCGTGCGCAGCTGCAGCTCGCCGATGCTCTTGCCCAGGAAGCTCTCGGGAGGCGCCAGCTCGAAAATGGTGAAATCCTCGGACAGGGGCAGGAAGTCCAGGACGTTCGGCGAAATGATCCCCCGGGCCACCTTGAGGGCGATCTCCATCTCCGGGATGATCACCTGGGTCGCCCCGACCTTCTCCAGGATCGTCTTGTGCTCCTCGTTGGGCGCCTTGACGATGATCGTCTTGATCTTGTGCTGCGCCAGGTTCAGGGTGATCAGCGTGCTGGCGGCCAGGTCCTCGCCGAAGGAGACGATGACCGTGTCCTCCTGCTGGATGCCCACCTGGTCGACGATCTCCCTGTCCGTGCCGTCGGCGAGGATGGCTTTGGTGGCGTGGTCGCGGATGTCCTGCACGGCATTCTTGTCCTTGTCGATGGCGATGACCTCGAATCCGGCCGCGTAAAGCTCCTTGACGATGTTCATGCCGAAGATTCCCAGGCCGATTACGAAGATGCGCTTTTTCATTTGCTCCTCCCTCAACCCACCATGACCGATTCCTCCGCGTAAGCCAGGCCTTTCTTCCGGGAATACCAGGAATAGGCCAGGGTGATCGGGCCGATGCGGCCGATGAACATCAGGAAAGTGACGGCAATTTTCTGTATCGGGCTCAGTTCGGGGGTGATGCCCATGGACAGGCCGACGGTGCCGAAGGCCGACACGGTCTCGAAGAGATAGGCGATGAAATGATGGCGGCTGTCCCCCGCCGACTCGCCGTTGCCCGGGTGGGTGAACAACAGGAACGAAACCATGATGAAGATGATCAGCACGGCGGCGACGAGGATGGCGACGGTCCGGGTCAGGATCTCCTTGGGAACGGTGCGCTGGAAGACGCTCACGTCTTCCCGGCCCTTGATCTTGTTCCAGATGATCAGCATCATCAGCGAAAAGCTGGTGACCTTGACCCCGCCGCCCGTCGACCCGGGGGCGGCGCCAATGAACATCAGCAGCAGCAGTACCAGGAGCGTGGAGTTGGTCAGCAGGCCGATGTCGACGGTGTTGAAGCCGCAGGTGCGCGCCGTGACCGACTGGAACATGGAGGTCAGCAGCGAAGACGGCAGGGCGCCGTTCTTCAGCACGTTGCCGGCCTCGAACAGGAAGAACAGCGCCGTGCCCGCCAGGACCAGGAACCATGTCGCGCGCAGGACGATCTTGCTGTGCAGGGATAAGCTGCGGATGCGGCCGCTCCATTTGGCGATCAGCTCGTACTGCACGATGAAGCCGATGCCGCCCGCGATGATCAGGGCCATGATCACCAAATTGACCCAGCCGTCGTTGCGGTAGCCGACGAGGCTCGATGAAAAGAGGGAATAGCCGCAGTTGTTGAAGGCGGAGATCGCATGGTAGGCCGCGTAGTACAACGCCTTCCCGGGGGGGAAATCTCGGCAAAAACGGATGAACAGCAGCCCGGTGCCCATGGCTTCGACCACGAGGGTGATGGAGAAGATCGCCCGGATCAGCTTCATGAAGTCGCGGCGCGGAGTATGGAAGAAGGTGGATTGGATGATCTCCTGGTCTTTGAAGGATATGCCACGGCCCATGATGGAGAGCAGCAGGACCGAGAAGGTGATGATGCCCAGGCCGCCGATCTGGAACATGACCAGCGTCGCCGCCTGGCCGAGCGGCGACAGGTCCCTGCCGATGTCGATCACGGCCAACCCGGTCACGCAGACGCCCGATGTGGCCGTGAACAGGGCGTCGATGAACGACAGCGGCCGGCCGCCGGCCGCGGCCGGCAGGCAGAGGAAGGCGGTCGCCAGCAGGATGAATGACGCGAAGCTCAGGATGAAGATGCGCGCCGGTGTGAGGTGCCGAGAAACCGGCAGGATCCACCGCTTGTCCATTTCGGGGCCGCCGCGGCCTGAGGCGGATGGCGGGGGCGGCTAGGGTGCCGCCGGGGCCGGGTTGTCGATCGCCGACAGCAGGTTCTGCGCCTCCATGGCGCCGGGAGTATTGGGGTGCTCGGCGAGGATGCGCTGCAGCGTCGCGGCCGCCTCGGCGTCGCGTTGGCCCTTTTGCTGCAGCTTGGCCAGTTGCAGCAGGATCAGCTCGCGGGCCATGACGGTTTTCTTTTCCGCCAGCAGGCGGTTGAGCACGGCCTCGGCCGCGGCGCTCTTGCCTCCGGCGGCCAGCACCTGGGCGTACAGGGTCTGCTTCTCGTCGTTGAGCAGCGCCACGCGGCTGGCGGGCATCGCATTCAGGACGGCCTCGGCCTTGGCCAATTCTCCTTTTTCGTAGTTCAGGGCGGCGAGAAACAGCCGGCCGGAGGCCGAGATCCCCCGCTTGAATTTCATCCCCTGCAGGGCGGTGATCTTCTGGTCAGGGGTCATCTTGTCGTCGTGGCGGACGCGGAAAGCCTCGGCGTACAGGGCATTCTCGCCGGAAGAGCTCAGGTTGCTGAGCAGGAGCAGCAGCAGCAGGGTGAGGCCGGCCAGGGCGACGGCGGCGGCGCCCATAACGATCCAGCGACGATGGCTCTTGATGAAGGCGAACGCCGTTTCAAAAAAATGGATGAACGGGTCGGTCTTCAGGTGTTCCTTTTCCTTCTTCTTCATGGTTGACCTCACCATTGCGCCTGAGATGACTCGAACATCCAACCCTGGGATTAGGAATCCCATGCTCTATCCTTTGAGCTACAGGCGCAAGGATACACCCATATCATTTTTTGCCGTTGCTGTCAATTGACCTGCGCGGCCAATCATGCTACATTGAGCGGGCAGGATGCGCCGTCCCCGGGCCGCTCACGGCGCCCGGCAATCGAGGAACGTGGAGGAATGAACAGCAAGAAGGTCAAGGGCACGCGCCTGATCGTGGCGGCGTTCGTGCTGTTTTTCATCGTTTTCGTCATCCTGCGCCTGTATTTCGAGGAGAGCAAGAACTTCTCGCCCCCGGCCCTGAAGAGCAACACCGTGATCTTCGGCCTGTGGATCATCATCATCCTCTTCGGCCTGACTTTCCTGTTCATCCTGGCGCGCAACATCCTGAAAATGTACCTCGAGCGCAACCAGGGCGGCGTGGCCCACAGCTTCAAGAACCGGCTGGTCTTCTTCTTCATCGCTTTCTCCATCGTGCCCACCCTGCTGCTCTTCTACTTTGCCACCGACGTCATCTCGCAGAGCATCGAGCA
>CAZLSH010000018.1:0-789 GCA_964562095.1 uncultured Clostridia bacterium
CTGACACTGTCACTGACACTGACACTTGCCTTGGTTTTCGTTTTGGAAATTGGAATTTGGAGCTTGGAATTTATTTGTTATTTGGAATTTGGGATTTGGAATTTTAGTCTTCGCATTGCCTCTTTCTGACCATCAACCGTACACCGTCTACCGTAAACCGATTTCACTTCATTTCATTCTGACACTGACACTGTCACTGCCATTCTGGTTTCGGGAAACGCGCCTGACGGGATTCGAACCCATAGCCTTTGGCTCCGGAGGCCAACGCTCTATCCATTGAGCTACAGGCGCAACGATCGGTCGTAAATTCATTCTAACATGTTTTTCAGGGCGAGTCCACGACCGATCAGTGATGAGTGAACGGGCTTACACGACTACGTGATGCGTGATGAGAAAGAGAAAGATCTCTTTCATATTAATCCTTGGCTGAAAAAAAGGGAAATTACCTGCTGCTCAAAATAAAATTCAAAATAACCTGCAAATTGAACAAGCAAAGGAATGCTCTTGATTCATTGCCGAAGTATCTCCTGCTCATCACGCATCACTTATCACTCATCACTCGGTCAACTGATCAGGCCCTTGATATATTCCCTGGTCATCGGCTGCTTGGGGTTGTTGAAAAAGTCCCAGGCCGGGCCCTGCTCGATCAGCTCGCCCAGGTAGAGGAAGATCACGTGGTCGGCCAGGCGCCGCGCCTGGCGCAGGATATGGGTGACGATGACGATGGTGTAGTCGCGCTTCAGCCCGGTGAACGTCTCCTCGATCCTCTGGCTGGACTGCGGATCAAGG
>CAZLSH010000018.1:799-24164 GCA_964562095.1 uncultured Clostridia bacterium
GTGGGCTCGTCGCCGAGGATGATCGCCGGCTCCACGGCCAGGCCGCGGGCCAGGCACAGGCGCTGCTGCTGGCCCAGCGAAAGCGCCGAGGCCGGCTGGTTCAGCCGCCCGCGCACCTCCTCCCACAGGCTGGCCTTCTTCAGGAAGCGCTCGACGATCTCGTCGAGGCGCCGCCGGTCGCGGATGCCGTGGATGCGCGGCCCGTAGGCCACGTTGTCGTAGATGGACATGGGCAGCGGGTAGGGCTTCTGCAGCAGCAGCCCCATTTTCCTGCGGATATGGGTCACCTCGGCCCTGGGATCGAGGATATCCTCGTCGTCGACCAGGACGCGCCCCGAGACCCGCACCCCTTCCGTGGAGTCGATGAGGCGGTTGAAGGAGCGCAGCAGCGTGGTCTTGCCGCAGCCCGAGGGGCCGATAATGGCGGTGATCTTGCGGTCGGGAATGCTCAGGCTGATGTCCTTCAGCACATGCTCGCTGCGGATGTGAACGTTCAGGCCCTGGACGCTGATATGGGTGCGGTTCTCCATGTCGGGCTCCTATTTGACGACGTGGCGGGTCAGGCGCCGCGACAGCAGCCGCGCCGCCAGGCTGATGACCAGGATCAGGACGGTCAGGATCAGCGCCGAGGCGTAGGCGCGGCCCTGGACCTCGGGGATGGGAACCCCGAGCTGGAAAAAAATGGCCAGCGGCAGGGTGGCCGCCGGGCGCAGCAGCGAACCGGGGATGGAATCGGTGAAGCCGGCGGTGAAGATCACGGCCGCGGCGTCGCCGATGCCCCGGCCGAAGGCGATGAGCACGGCGGTCAGGATGCCGGGCAGGGCCTGGCGCGCGGCCACCTTCAGCGCCGTCTCCCAGCGGGTGGCGCCAAGGGCGTACGACGCGTCCAGCAGCTCGCGCGGCACCAGGCGCAGCACCTCGTCCATGGAGCGGACCAGCATCGGCAGGATGAGCAGGGCGATGGCGATGATGCCGCCCAGCAGCGAGGCGCGCAAACCGAAAAAGACCATGATGGCGAAGCCGAAGGCGCCGAAGACGATCGAGGGGACGCCGTTGAGCACGTCGAAGGCGAAGCGGCAGGCGCCGATGAAGCGGGCGCCGGGCCGCGAGTAGACGTTCATGTAGAGCACCACCGGCAGGCCGAAGAGGATGGCCAGCAGCGTGGCGCCGCCGGCCAGGTACAGCGAGCCGACCATGGCGTTCAGGACGCCGCCGCCCTTGCCCAGGTAGTAGCCGCCTTGCGGCGTCTGGGTGACCATGGCCAGGCTCATGTAGGGCAGCCCCTTGAACAGCACGGTCAGCAGGATCAGCAGCAGGCTGGAAAGGATCAGCACCGTGGCCAGGATCATCAGCCCCTGGAAGAGCTTCTCCTCGGCGAAACGGCGGTCCATGGCCATCAGCGGACGCCGCGCTCCAGCCGCAGCAGGACGGCGCGCGAAACGACGTTGAACAGCAGGATCACCAGCAGCAGGATCAGCGCCGCCAGCATCAGGGCCGAATCGTAGAGCGGCACCGAAAGCATCTCGCCATAGTTGTTGGCGATGAGCGCCGGCAGCGGATAGGCGGGATCAAGGACCGACGAGGGGATCTTCGGCACGTTGCCCACCACCATCAGCACGGCCATGGTCTCGCCGAAGGCGCGCGAGATGCCGAGGACGATGGCCGCGGCCACCCCGGGCAGCGCCTTGCGCAGCACCACGCGCTTGACGGTCTGCCAGCGCGTCGCGCCCAGGGCCAGCGAGGCCTCGCGCACTTCGTTGGGCACGGCGCGCAGGACCTCCAGCGTGACGTGGATGATGACCGGGAAGATCATGATGGCCAGGACGACGCCGCCGGCCAGCACGCTGTAGCCGGTGGAAAAGACCTTGAAGGACGGCGCCACCACGTCCTTGATAAAGGGGACGACGACCAGCATGCCCCACACCCCGAACACCACCGAGGGGATGCCGGCCAGGATGTCGATCAGCGGCTTGACCCATTCGCGCACCCGGGAACGGGCATATTCGGAGAGATAGATGGCCGTCAGCAGGCAGAGCGGCACGGCGATCACGACGGCAACGCCCGTCACCCACAGGGTGCCCATGATAAAAGGCAGGAAGCCGAACTGGCCCCGGAAGGGGCGCCATTTCGTGGAGAAGAGCAGTTCGTCCAGGGAGTGGCTGTCCAGGACCGGCTTGGATTTCAAATAGAGCCCCGCGATCATCGCCAGGACAAGGAGAGCCGCCATGACGGTCAGCAGCAGCATGACCTTTCCGGCCAGCAGGTCCTTCACCCGTCTGGAAACGAAAGTGACTCGCAGGGAGCGCATACTCTAATTGTACTACAATCGTAATAAAACAACAACCTGATCAGGCAAAATATTCAAAAATATCCGAGATTCTTCAAGCGCTGCTTGATGGCGTCGATCTCATCCTTGGACAGGTCCTTCCCCATCTCCGTCTCCCCGCGCTTCAGCGCCACCAGGTCGCGCAGCACATAGACCACGAATTCGTTGACGCTGCGGAAGCCGCTGCCCTGGATGACGGTCTTCAGCTTCTCGTATAGCGGGCGCGGGATCTTCAGGGTGACGCGGTCGTTTTCCATCGCCAGCAGTATAGATTATCGGAATTGCGCTGTCAATTGAATTGGGCAGAAGGTTCCAAGTTCCATGTTCCAGGTTCCAAGTTTTAAAAAAAAATACAATTTCAGGCTGTAGAAAAAGATACAATTAGTATAAAACAGCTGGCAAAGGCTTGACACGAATGCAGTGTGCGAACAAGTTCGTTAAGTACTAAGTTCTTTAACCACTATTGTTAACTCGGCTCGGAAAAAGATGGTCTCTTTTTATTTGTTTCATGACTGCAATAATTTCACTGAATGACCTTTCACTTAATTCCAACGTGGAACATGGGACGTGGAACATGGAACATGGAACGTTGAACTTCTGCTATCTGTAATTCTCCGGCTTGTCCAGGAAATTAACCAGTTTCTTGGACTTTTTCTTGAGCTTGCGCAACGCCTTGGCCTCGATCTGGCGGATGCGCTCGCGGGTGACCTGGAACTCCTGCCCCACTTCCTCCAGGGTGTGCTCGTTGCCGTCGTTCAGGCCGAAGCGCATCTGGATGACCCTGGCCTCGCGCTCGGTGAGCGTGGAAAGGATCGCCTCCAGTTGCTCCTTCAGGTTCATCTGCGAGACGATCTCCGGCGGCGAGACCGTCTTCTCGTCCTCCAGGAAGTCGCCCAGGTGCGAATCGTCGTCGCCCACCGGCGTCTCCAGGGAGATCGGTTCCTGGGCGATCTTCAGGATCTTGCGGATCTTCTCCGACGTGAAGGCGCTCTCCTTGGCGATCTCGTCCTCGGTGGGCTCGCGGCCCAGTTCCTGCACCAGCCGGCGCTGGGTGCGGTTGATCTTGTGGATGGTTTCGATCATGTGCACCGGGATGCGGATGGTGCGCGCCTGGTCGGCGATGGCGCGGGTGATGGCCTGGCGGATCCACCAGGTGGCGTACGTGGAGAATTTGTAGCCGCGCTGGTATTCGAACTTCTCGACCGCCTTCATCAGGCCGATGTTGCCCTCCTGGATCAGGTCGGAGAACTGCAGGCCGCGGTTGATGTACTTCTTGGCGATGGAGACGACCAGGCGCAGGTTGGACTCGACCAGGTCGTTCTTGGAGAGCTCGATCAGCTTCAGCCCGTCCTTGATGTCGCCGCAGGTCTTCTCCAGGTCCTCCTCGTTGGTCTCGAACTTCTCGTTGTTGCGCTCCAGGCGCTTGTGCAGCTCCTCGATCTCGCCCCCGATGCGCTTGCGCTCGGCCGAGCGCGAGGAGCAGCGGGACATCTGCCCCTTCAGCTTCTTCACCCGCTCGCGCACGTGCTCATAGTTCGCCTGCAGGTCCATGATCTTCTTGATGAACTCGCGGCGGTGCTCGTCGAGAATGGACATTTCCTGGATCAGGTGGGTGATCTCGACCAGCTTTTTGGCACGGACGAAGTTGGAGGACTTCGACTTCTTGAGGCTCTTGAATTCGCGGTTGAGTTCCTCGTACTGGCTCAGGAAATTGTCGCGCAGCTCCTGCTTCTTGGACTCGTCGTAAATATCTTCGCTGACCTCGATGACCTCGTCGATGTTCTTGTGGCCCTCGAGGACGTCCTGGCCCAGCTTGATCACCAGGTTCAGCACGATGTTGGTCTTGGAAAGGGCCTTGATCACCTTTTTTTCGCCGCGCTCGATCTTGCGGGCGATGCTGATCTCCTCGTTGCGCGACAGCAGGTTGACACTGCCCATCTCCCGCAGGTACTGGCGCACCGGGTCGCCGACGATCTCGGCCCTTTCGCCCCCGGCCTTGGCCGCTTTCTTCGCCGGGGCCTTGGACGGCTTGATCGCGTTCTCCTTGAGGAAATGCTTGATGTATTTCTGGTTTTTGCGCACCGTCTCGTCGCCGCCGAAGATGTAGTTGATGGCGGCGGTTTCGATGATGCCCAGGCCCTTTTTCACCCGCTTGAGGATGGCTTTCAGCTCCTTCTGGAAGTTTTCCCGGAAGGCATTGTACTCGCTCATTTTTTCCAGGCTCAGGGCCGACTTCTTTTTCAGGATGCGGATGCTGAGCGACTCCAGGTGAGCGACGATCTCCTTTTTTTTCGTCAGCAGGTTGTTCTCGCTCAGGAAGGTCATGAACGCTTCGTGGCTGATCTTGGCATCCTCGTTCTGCGCCCGGGTCACGATCTCCTTGAGCATGACCGAGGACACCGCGCCCTTGGCCAGCGAAACGGCCGGCTGCGGCGGCTGTTTCTTCGCGGCGACGGCCGGCGCGGCCGTTGCCTGCCGCTTCGCCGCCGGCGGCTTCCCGGGGGCCGGAGCGGATCCCCGCGCGCCGGCGCCGGGTGCTTTTTTCGCGGCCGCGGGCCCGGCCGGAGGTTTGGCCGCCGGCTTGCGCGGGGGCTTGGCCGGCGACTTGGCCGCAGGTTTGGCCGGGACCTTGGCCGCGGGTTTGGCCGGGACCTTGCCCGCGGGTTTGGCCGGGACCTTGGCCGCGGGTTTGGCCGGGACCTTGGCCGCGGGTTTGGGCGCGGGCCGGGCCGCGGGTTTGGGCGCGGGCCGGGCCGCCGCTTTCGCCGCAGGCCGTTTGCCGGGCTGGGCGTGTGATTTCGGGACGGCGGCTCGTTTTTCGGCGGGCTTGGCCGCGACCTTTTTCTTAACTGGTTTTTTCAACTGCTTCCTCCGGCGAACGTCCGGCACGGTCCCTGACCATGGCGGCCTTCTGCTTCATCAATTGCTGCAATTTTTCGCTGTCCCGCTCCCTTTCGGCCGCGGCGATCTCCTGGTTCAGCAGGCGGGTCCGGTTCAGGACCAGCTTGCGCTGAAAATTATTGATGGCGGTGATGATGTCCTTTTCGATCTCCGAGCGCTCCTTGCCCAGCCGCGTTTTCTTGGCGAACACGTCATTGAGCCGGGAATTTTCGGCCGCGCTCAATTTCCGGTTGATCTCGCTGAAACGGAATTCTTCGTGCTTGGCGTAGCTGGCGAACAGCTGGCGGATGATGTTGCGCCCGGGCAGGGCGGCCAGCAGCTCGTCGCTGAAGAACTCGCGGATCTCGGGCACGACTTCCGGGGCGCGCAGGAGGGCCTCGAGGATCTTCTCCTCCATGAGGCTGATCTCCAGGGGCGCGGCGTGTTCCGTTGCCGGCGCGGCGGAGGGCCGGGCGCCGGCGGCATCCACCTGGATCAGGTCGGCGCGCACCTGGAAAAAAGAGGCCAGGCGCTGCACGTAGCCGTCGCGGATGATCGGGTCGCTGATGCGGTTGACGGCGCCCAGCGCCAGGTCAAGCCCGCGGCGCTTTCCCTCCGGGTTGGCCAGGTCGAATTCGCGGGCGGCCTTGTTCAGCAGAAAATTAAAGCCGTCCTCGGTGCGCTGCAGGGCCTCGCGCAGGGCCGGCGCGCCCTGGCTGCGGACGAACTCGTCGGGGTCCTTGGCCCCCTCGATGACGACGATGCGCGGGTTGACGTTCTGCTCGAAAAGCTTCTCGATGTTGCGGATGGTAGCCGCCTCGCCGGCGGCGTCCCGGTCATAGAAGAGGTGGATCTGGCCGCAGAAGCGCTTGAGCAGATGGACCTGCTTGTCCGTCAGGGCGGTGCCCAGCGAGGCGGCCGCGTGGCGGAAGCCCGCCTGGTACAGGCTGATCATGTCCAGGTAGCCCTCGACCAGCAGCCCCGCCTTCTCCTCCTTCATGGCGTTCTTGCTGAGATGAAAACCGAAAAGGTGATTGCCTTTTTTGTATACCGGGGAATCGGGAGAATTCAGGTACTTGGCCCCGACCGGAGCCGCGCCGGGGGCGTTGCCCCGATGGCCCGCATCGGCGGCGCGGGCGGCATCGTCGATCGCAGTGCGGCCGCCAAAGGCGAGAATGGCGCCGGTTTCGGAAAATATCGGGAACATGACACGGCCGCGGAAACGGTCGTAGGTGCGCCCCCTCTCACTCTTCACCAGCAGGCCCAGCTCCAGCGCCTTGTCCAGGGGCGCCCGCTTCCGGCGCAGGCGCCCGGCCAGTCCGTCCCAGGAATCGGGAGCGTAGCCCAGGGAAAAGAGCTCGATGGTCTCACGCTTCAGGCCGCGCCGCCCCAGGTAATCGAGAGCCGCCCTGCCTTCGCCGGGCGAAAACAGGCTTTCCTTGAAGAATTCCAGGGCGATCTCGTTCAGCTGCAGATAATCGTCCTTTTTGACCGCCTGGGAGCGCCCTACTTCAATGGGGATGTTGAATTTTTCCGCCAGAAAATGCATGGCCTCGACGAACGAGATGTTCTCCATCTCCTGGACCATGGTAAAGATGTCGCCAAAGCGGTTGCAGCCGAAACAGCTGAAGGAATTCTTTTCGGGCATGACGAAAAAAGAGGGGGTTTTTTCGCTATGGAAAGGACACAACGCTTTAAAGTTCTTGCCCGCCGGTTTCAGGCTCACATAAAGCGAAGCGACATCGACGATAGAGATCTGCTCTTTTATTTTTTCTTTAAAATCCATTAAAAAAGATCTATATTAGATACTATATTGCGATATTTTTCGCCGGCTGTCAACTAAAAAGGCTTTATTTAAAAAGAAACCAGCAGCGAAATGCCCGCCTGCAGGCCGCCCAGGTCGATCTCGGTAAGGCTTTGCTCGGGCTTGATCTTGATTTGGTCGAATCGCGCCCCGAAATCCATGAAGAAATGGCGGTTGATCCTGATCTCGAACCCGGCTTCGGCGGCGATGTTGCCGCCGTTGCCCTTGAAGTTGCCGACGAATTCCGATTCCTCGCTGACGCTCATGAAGGTATAGCCGATCCCGGCGTAAGGGCTGAAGAAACCTCTGCCGACGTTGAAGCGCAGGAAAATGCTCAACGGCATCAGGGTCAGGGTCGTGCGGTCGGCGGTATAAGTCGTCCCGGCGACGGCCTCGTAGCGCGAGAGCGAAAACCAGGCGTGAAAACCGCTCCAGACATGGACCCCCAGCCTGCCGCCGTACAGCATGTCGCCCTCGCCGTAGATCAACTTGAACCATGCGTCCTGGGGCTGGAAATAGCCGGCGTAGGGACCGAACTTGATCAGATTGTATTTTTTCCGGGCCGGCCGCTCCCGGTCGACCGGCGGCGCGACGACCGGCGCCGGCCTTTCCGCTCGGGCAGCCGCCCGTATCGCGATTTCGAGCTGAACGGGGGTGCCGGCGGGATCTCCATTCCAGTCGTATACCCGGACCCGGTAGTTGCCCGGCTGGGAATAACGGTGACGGACCTGAGCGCCGGCCCTGGCGGCGGCGTCCTTTTCGGAGGGGAACACGGACCCATCCCCCATGTCCCAGCGCAGGTCGTCGGGCGTATTGAAGTCGAGGGCGCTGAATTCCACTTCGCTGCCGGCAACGGCCTGGGCCGGTTTGATCACGATGCGCCGCGGGTCGGCGGTCACCTGCAGCTCGCTCGTCAGCGGCGGCTGGCTCTTGTCGCCCCCGTCATAAGCCTTCACGACGAAGGTGCCCGCCTTTTCATACACGTGACGGATCACGAAACCGGCCTTGACCACGCCGGGGCCGGGGCCGGGCTTGAGCTCGGTCCCGTCGCCCAGGTCCCAGGCGATCTTCTCCGGCTCGCGGAAATTGAGGGCGCTGATCTCCACGGGGTGATTGGCCGCGGGCCGCTCCGGGCTGGCGCGCAGCGCGCGCGGATGAGCGGAGACCGTCACCAGCGTGGTGACCGGCGGCAGGGAATTCCTGCCGCCCTCGTCAAACACCTTGACCGGGTATGACCCGGGGGCGGCATAGGCGTAGGAAAGAGTGGCGTCATCGCCGGGGGAGGCCTTGCCGCCGCTGGTCAGCTTCGTGCCGTCGCCCATGTCCCAGTTCAACAGGTCCGGGGTGCGGAAACCCCTGGCCGTGAACAGGATGGGCTTCCCGACAACGGGAGCCGGCGGGCTGAACGTCACGCTCCGGGTCTCCACCACGGCCTGGGCGGTTGCGGCGGCGGCTTCCTCCACCTCGCTGAGCAAGACGTACCAGGGCGCGGTCCCGCCCGCATCCGGCAAGTCGAGCGGAGCGACGCCCAGGAAGTCGCCCTGCTTCTCCAGGACCCGCAGCAGGGTCCCGTAGCCGATCTCGCGCACGACGCGGGAGCCGGGATCGGGCAGGGCGCGGGCCTTGGCGAAGCGGACCGTCACGCGCACGAACGCCTCTGCCGCGGCTGCCTGCGGCGACGCTCCGAGGTTCGCGAAGCCCGCCATCCAGGCGAAAAGAACGGCCGCCAGCGCGATTCTGAGATGGGCTCTGTGCTGTTTCATGGCAACCCAACATACCATGAAGAAGGAGGGAAAGTAAAGATTGCAAAAGCGGAGGGGATTTGTTATGTTCCAGACATGGAAAAAATCCTGGCGCTCATTTTCTCATTCATCGTCTTCGTCATCGGGCTCGCTTTCCTGATCACCGGGCGCTTCGCCGTCGGTTTGCTGCTGATCGCCGTCTCCCTGTTCCTCGCCTGGCTCGCCTTCCGCCGCCGGCAGGCGGTGGTCCTGCAGCAACAGATCGAGATCGGCGGCGATGTCCGCTCGCAGCTGCTCAAGTGCCGGAACTGCGGGGCCGAGTTGAGCCGGGAGTCGCTGGCGGTGAAACAGGGCGCCGTGTTCATCGCCTGCCCCTACTGCCACAGCCAGTACCAGCTGGAGGAGGAGCCGAAATGGTGAGAGCGGGCCGCCTGGCGGCGCTGCTTGCGCTGCTCCTCAGCCTGCCGGCGCTGGCCGCCGGCTACCGCTTCACGGTCAACGACCTGACGGCCGAGCTCACCGTCCGTGCCGACGGGCTGGTCGAGCTGCGCTACGCCCTGACGTTCACGCCGCAGCCGGGCAGCCACCCCGTCGACATCGTCGACATCGGCATGCCCAACGACCGCTATGAGCTGGGCTCGGCCCGGGCCGCCATCGCCGGGACGAGGCTGGCCGACATCCGGCGCTCGGCATACGTCAAGCCGGGCGTCGAAGTGCACCTCGGCGCCCGGGCCATCGTCCCCGGCCAAACCGGAACCCTGGAATTCTCGATCCTGCTGCCGCGCATGGTCTATGCCGACAGCGAAGACGGGCGCTTCGCCTCCCTGCAGTTCAAGACCACCTGGTTCGACGGCCAGTACGTGGCGGGCAGCGCCGAGCGCATCAAGATCCGCTTCAACCTGCCGCCGGGCAGCCGGCCCGATGAAGTGAAATACCACGGCTTCAGCGGCGGCCATGAACCGAGCGAGATGTTCCTGGAGGCGGATCGCGTCGTCTATCGCTGGCTGTGGTTCGACCGGCCGGCCACCGTCCCCTACGCCGCCGGCGCCTCCTTTCCCAGGAACCTGGTGGCCGGCGTCAGCGCCCCGCCCAGGCACTCCGTTCTCAAGGCCGTCGCCTCGGTGTTCATCGCCCTGATCGCCTTTGTCCTGTCGCTGGCGCCCATCTGGATCATCGTGCTGATCATCGTGCTCGCCGTGCGCGGCAACCGCAAGCGCCTGCAACGCTACCTGCCGCCCCGCGTCGGCATCGAGAGCGGCGGCATCAAGCGCGGCCTGGCCCCGGCGGAGGCGGCGCTGCTCCAGGAGCTGCCGCTGGCCAGGGTGCTGCTGCTGATCGTGTTCGGCCTGCTGAAAAAAGGCAGGCTGGCGATCAAGGAGATCGCCGCCGGGGATTTCCGCTACCATGAGCAGGCGCGCGAGGGCCTGGAAATGCACGAATACGAGACCGCCTTCCTCGGCGCCATTGACACGGACAACCGCCTGGTCAAGGGCAAGCTGCGCTCGCTGTTCACGGCCATGATCGCCGCGCTGGAGAAGAAAATGGCCGGTTTTTCCCGGCGCGAGACCAACGCCTACTACCAGTCGATCATGAACAAGGCCTGGGAGCAGGTCAGGAACAGCCCGCCCGGCCAGCTGCCCGCGGAGCTGGCCCAGTCGCTCGAATGGCTGGTCCTTGACCCCGAATACGAGAAGAAACTGGAGCCTTTCGCAGACAACGCGGTCTTCCTGCCCGGCGGCACGGATCACTGGTACCAGCATTTCCCCCGGCGCTCGACCGCGGGCGGGTCATCCGTCCCGGGTTCGGGAAGCACCCGCGGCGTCGGCCAGGCGGCAGCCAACCTCGTCGGCAGCCTGCAGACTTTTTCCGCCGCCCTGCTCGGCGACAGCGCGGCGTTCACCTCGGCGATCACCCGGGTGACCAATCCGCCGCCAACGCCCGCCGCCGGCGGCAGCGGCCACCACGGCGGCGGCAGCTGCGCCTGCGCCTGTGCCTGCGCCGGCTGCGCCTGCGCCTGCGCCGGAGGCGGGCGATGAGGACCTATTCGCTGAAAAAGGGGCTCGCGGCCACCCTGGTCGCCCTGGCCGCCGCCGCCTTCGCCGCCGCTTTCACCGCGCGCCTGCTCAGCCGCGGCCGCTTCCTGGCCATCGACCTGGGGGTTTCCCGTTACGGGCGCGCCGACGGGCTGCTGCCGGCGCTGCTGGTCTTCCTGGCCGTGCTGCTGCTGCTGGCGCCGCTGCTCTGGCGGGCCTACGCCCGCAAAAGCCACGCGCAACTCATGGCTCCGGGACTTCATCATTATTACGACACGAAGAAATTCGGTGCCCGGCGCCTGCACCTGCGCGTGGAGCGCGACGGCAGCGCCATCCTGATGGTCGACGCCTACCGCGTGATCCACCTGAACGCCACCGCCGCGGCCATGGTCAAGTATTTCCTGGACGATTTCCCGCTTCAGGAAATCCGCGTGCGGCTGGCCGACGCCTTCCGCGTCCGCCGCGCCCAGGCGGAGCGCGACTACCGCGAGACACTGGAGAAGATCGACCTGCTGGTCAACCGCGCCGACGTCTGCCCCCTGACCTATTTCGGCATCGAACCGATCGCCGCTTTCCAGACGCCGGTTTCGGCACCCTACCGCATGGACCTGGCGCTGACCTACCGCTGCAACATTAATTGCGCCCATTGCTACAACCAGCGCCGCGAATCTCCCGAGCTCAGCACGGACGAATGGCGCCGGGTCATCCGCACCCTCTGGGAAAACGGCGTTCCCCACGTCGACTTCACCGGCGGCGAGCCCACCCTGCGCGACGACCTGGCCGATCTGGTCACTTTCGCCGAGGACCTGGGTGCCATCACCGGCCTGCTGACCAACGGCGTGCGCCTGGCCGACAGGGAGTTCGTCCGCCGCCTCAAGCTGGCCGGGCTGGACTACGCGCAGGTCACCCTGGAGTCGGCCCGCGCCGAAGTCCACGACCTCATGGTGGGCGCCGAGGCCCACGCCCTGACCGTGCGCGGCATCCGCAACCTGGCCGAGGCGGGCATCCACGTGCTGACCAACACGACGATCACCCGGGCCAACCGCGACGGCATCGAGGAGATCGTCCCCTTCCTTAAGGAACTGGGCACGAGCACGTTCGCCGTCAACTCCATCATCCGCGCCGGACGGTCGCGGCATGCCGACCGCGGCCTGAGCGAGGAGGAGCTGCTGCCGCTGCTGCGGCGCCTGCGCGACCTGGCCGGAGAACAGGGCATGAAGTTCATCTGGTACACGCCGACCCAGTACTGCCGGCTGAACCCGGTGGAAAACGACCTGGGCGTCAAGCAGTGCACGGCCGGCAAGTACAACATGGCCGTCGAGCCCGACGGCACCGTCATCCCCTGCCAGAGCTTCTACCGGCCGCTGGGGAACATCCTCCACGATTCATTCACCAAGATCTATGAGCACGACTTCCTGGCCGCGCTGCGCCGCCGCGAATGGGCCATGGAAAAATGCCGGGATTGCGAATGGCTGCCGACCTGCGGGGGCGGCTGTCCCCTGCAGTGCGCGGAGGATTCCTTCTGCTGCCCCGACTGTTCGAGCAACCCATGAAGCCCATCCGCCTGGAGCTCGAGTCCCGCGAGAACGCCATCCTGCACCCGCGCGCCGCGCGCAGCGCCAGCGCCCGCCGCGAGCGTTCTGAAAAGCCCTCGCCGGTGCGCACCGAGTTCCAGCGCGACCGCGACCGCATCCTGCATTCCAAGTCCTTCCGCCGCCTGAAGCACAAGACCCAGGTGTTCATCTCGCCCGAGGGCGACCACTACCGCACCCGCCTGACCCACACCCTGGAGTTGAGCCAGATCGCGCGCACCATCGCCCGGGCGCTGAACCTGAACGAGGACCTGACCGAGGCCATCGCCCTGGGTCACGATCTCGGCCACACCCCGTTCGGGCACATCGGCGAGGCGGTCCTGGACGAGCTCTGCCCCGGCGGCTTCCGCCACTACGAACAGAGCCTGCGCGTGGTCGACCGGTTGGAGGACGGCGGCCGGGGGCTGAACCTGACCCGCGAGGTCCGCGACGGCATCCTCAAGCACTCCAAGGGACAGGGAGAGGTCATTCCCCGGGACCGCAGGCTGCTGCCGTTCACCCTGGAGGGACAGATCGTGCGCCTGACCGACATGATCGCCTACGTCAACCACGACATCGACGACGCCAAACGGGCCGGGATCATTGCCAATTCCGATTTGCCCGAATCCAGCCGCCGGCTGCTGGGCACAAAATACAACCGGCGCATCGACACCATCGTCATTGACGTCATCGACGAAACGCTGAAAAGCGGATTGGAGATGATCGCCATGTCGCCGCCGGTATTCTCCGAACTGCTGAAGCTGCGCGCCTTCCTTTTCCAGAACGTCTATTTCCGCGAGGAGCGCCTGGTCGAGAAGCGGGAGATCCGTAAAGTGCTCACGGCCATCCACGCCCATGTCAGCCGCCACAGCGGCGAATTCATCAACCCCTACCCGATCGGCGACAGCGTGGCCCGGCGCACCATCGATTTCATCGCCGGCATGACCGACAACTATGCGCTGAACTTGTACGAGAAGATCATAAAGAGCTGAGTTCGGAAGGCAGGGCTGAAGTCTGAGGACAGAAGTCAGAGGACAGAGATCAGATTGTCATTGGCCATTTCCTTTTGTTATTGACAATGGAATGGGGTTGCCGGAGAATAGGAACGGGTGGATACGGGGCTGCCAATTTTTCCCTGGCCATCCAGGAGGACAAGATGAAGACAATGCGCTTTTTTTTGGTCGTGGTGCTCGCTCTGGGCATCCTGAATACTTCCTCCTGCCTGGGAAAGGGGGACGACGACGACAACGGCAACGACAGCGAAGATCCCAATTTTGTCCAGAGTGCCTGCGCGGGCTGCCCCCAGGAGGAGGCCCTGGCGAACGGCTTCCGCTTTTTCAGCTACGTGAAGAATGTCGGCGGCAGCGGCAAGATCGGCATGACCATCAGCAACAGCAAGGGCAGCGCCACCAAGGAATTCAACGTGGTCGCCAACACCACCTATGTCTTTTCCGCCGACGTCCCCGCCGTGGCCAAGAGCTCGGCATCCTTCACCTACATCGTGAGATTCCCGGGCAAGGCGGGATACACCGACACCCGGACAAAGGCCGGCTTCGACTGCACCGGAGCCCCGACCAACCTGCGGCTGGAAGAGCGCTAGAAGGCCATTGGTGTTAGTGTTAGTGTTAGCAGGAGGCCTTACAAGCCATAAGTGGTAGTGATAGTGATAGTGATTGTGAAGAAAAGAATCCAAGCGAAGATTCCGAACATGGGGCAGAAATCGTTGAATCGTTGAAACGTTGAAGCGAAAGAACATGAACCCTGTCTATGGCTCTTGCGGACACTGTCACTGAAACTGACACTTGCCTTGGTTCTTGTTTTGGAAATTGGAATTTGGAATTTGGATTTTATTTGTTATTTGGAATTTGGGATTTGGAATTTGAGTCTTCCGATTGCCTCTTTCTGACCGTCAACCGTACACCGTTAACCGTTTACCGATTACTTTCATTTCTTGCTGACACCGACACTGACACTTGCCCTTGTATTGCTCCTGCAACCACAACCACTATCACGACCACTAATACCTGTAAGACCTCTTGCTGACACTGTCACTGACACTGACGCTAAATTTCGTTATTGTGCCCCGCTAACACTATCACTAACACTAACACTGTTCAATTATTTCTTGCCCAGCCAGGTCTTGAACTCGGCCTGCAATTGCGCTTCGCTCACGGCGCCGATCAGGCGGTGGACTTCACGCCCCCCGACGAACAGGATCAGGGTGGGCACGCTGAATATCTGGTATTGCGACGCCAGGCCGGGCTCGGCGTCGATATCGACCTTGGCCAGGGTGACCTCGTCGCGCTGCGCCGCGAAACGCTCCAGGACGTCCGCCATGACTCGGCAGGGCTGGCACCACGAGGCCCAAAAATCGACCAGCATCGGCCGCGGGTTCATCGCGATCGCCGACTCGAAGCTGTCGGTGGTCAGCACCCGGATCCCGGCGCCTCCCGGGGTCGGCAGGGGCTTCTTGCAGCGCCCGCACAGCGGGACGCCGCGCATGCCCGGGCGGACGCGGTTCTTGGCGCCGCAGGCGGGGCAGGCGACGATGTCAGCCATGCCCGGCCTCCGTCGCCAGCTCGGCGATCATCGCCAGTAAGCGCGGGATGGCTTCGTCGGCGCCGATGCGGGCCACGATCTTTCCCTTGCGGAACAAGAAGGCCCGTCGGCGCGAGAACGCCACTCCGACATCGGCATCGCGGGCTTCCCCCGGGCCGTTGACCTCGCAGCCCATGAGGGCGACGCGCAAGCGGCCCGGGAAGCGCAGCCGGCGTGCTTTTCTCTCGAATTCCTCCACCAGCGGGATCAGGTCCACCGTGGTGCGGGCGCAGGTCGGGCAGGAGACGCAGTCGATGCCGCCGCGGCCCAGGCCGACGCTGGCCAGGATCTGGCGCGCCACGCGGATCTCGCGCACCGGGTCGGCGGTCAGGGAAACGCGGATGGTATTGCCGATGCCGGCCAGCAGCAGGCTGCCGATGCCCACGGCGGAACGAATGCTGCCGGTGAAATAAGAGCCGGCTTCGGTGACGCCCAGGTGCAGCGGGTAGGCGCAGGAACGGTCGGCCAGGCGGTTGGCGGCCACCGTTTCGGCCACGTCGTGGGCTTTCAGGGAAAGCTTCAAGTCGAAAAAGCCCTGGTCCTCGAAGAACTTGACCTTGTCCAGCAGGGAGGCGACCATGGCCTCGACCCGGCCCAGCCCGGGCCGGCTGTACTTTTTTTCCAGCGACCCGGCGTTCACGCCGATGCGCACCGGCACCTTTTTCTGCGCCGCCAGGCGGATGACGGCCTTCAGCTTTTCGCTGCCGCCGATGTTGCCCGGGTTGATGCGCACGCCATGGGCGCCGTTCTCCAGGGCGCCGAGAGCCAGCGCGGCATCGAAATGGATGTCGGCGATGACCGGCAGCACCGAGCCGGCGACGATGCGCCGGAAGGGGGCCAGGGCCGTCTTTTGGGGAACGGCGACGCGGACGATGTCGCAACCCGCTGTTTTCAGCCGGCGGATCTGGCGCAGCGTGCCCTCGACGTCGCCGGCGTCCGTGTTGGTCATCGACTGGATCGACACGGGATGGCCGCCGCCGATGCCCACGTCGCCGACAAAGATCTCGCGCTTCATGGAGCCAGTATACCGATATCAGTGACAAGTGACAAGTGACCAGTGACAAGAAACAGGATTCCATGTGCCCCGTTCCATGTTCCACGTTCCATGTTCCATGTTCCATGTTCCATGTTCCATGTTGGAAATTGATGGCTCGTAAGGCCTCCTGCTAACACCAACACTAACATTTGCCTTGGAATTGCCTCTTGCTGACACTGACACTGTCACTGACACTGATGACTCATTCAGTTTTTACCTGCCTTTACTTGTCACTCGTTACTCGTCACTCGTCACTCGTCACTCGGAATAAAAAAATGGCGGCTCCACGGGAAGCCGCCATTTTTTTCAGATCCTTACTTGACAGAAATGGGAATGGCCTTGGTCTTGGCCTCCTCCACCTTGGGGATGGTGAGCACCAGGACGCCGTCCTTGAGCGCAGCGTCGATTTTCCTGGGATCGACGTTTTTGGGGATGGAGAACGAGCGCTCGAACATGCCGTAGCTGCGCTCGAGGCGGTGGCAGTTCTCCTCCTTGGTCTCCGCTTCCTGTTTCCTCTCGCCGCGCAGGGTGAGGGTCTCATTGGCGAATTCCACCTGGATGTCTTCCTTCTTGAACCCCGGCAGCTCCACCTTGAACACATACCCGTCCTTGTTCTCGTAAATGTCGGTCATGGGCCGCCAGGCACTCGGTACCAAGCCGTTCTTCGCCGATTCATCGAACCAATCTTCATTGAAAAAGCGATTCCAGCGATCGGCGATATTGACCAGGTCCGAATAAGGTTGCCATCTTGTTATTTTCATTATAACCTCCTTGGTTATTTTTCAAGCATAATATAGAATAAAAACTGTTTTTTGTCAACATATCTTATTTAATTTTTATTAAGTTTATTTTAGTTATCTATTATCAACTTATAACATATTTAGCTATTGATTTTCGTTACCTGATGAGTTATAGTAAAAATCGATGAAAATCCCGGAATTACTCTCCCGTCTGAGTCAAAACGACCCTGTCGCACTGGCCAAGGCCATCTCCCTGGTGGAGAACCGCGGCAAGGATTATAGAAAACTTCTGGAAGCCATTTATCCGCTGGGCAGGACAGCCCTGAAGATCGGCATCACCGGCGCTCCCGGCAGCGGCAAGAGCTCCCTGATCGAAAAACTGATCGCCGCGCTCAAGGTGCAGGGACTGTCGCTGGCGGTCCTGGCCGTCGACCCCTCCTCCCCGCTCTCGGGCGGGGCGCTCCTCGGCGACCGCCTGCGCATGATCCAGCACAGCAACGACCCCAACGTCTTCATCCGCAGCATCGCCAACCGCGGCCACCTCGGGGGGTTGAGCCTCTCCACCCACGAGATCATCGACCTGCTGCAGGCCGCCGGCAAGGACGTCATCATCATCGAAACGGTCGGCGTCGGCCAGTCCGAGGTGGACATCGTCAATGTCGCCGACGTGGTGCTGATGGTGCTCAACCCCGAAAGCGGCGACGAAATCCAGATCTTCAAGGCCGGCATCATCGAGATCGCCGACATCTTCGTCATCAACAAGTCCGACCTGGGAGGGAGCGACAGCAAGATCGCCGAGATCCGCAATTATTTCGCCCTGTCGGGGCGCGAGCCGCTGATCTTCCCCACCTCGGTCAAGGAGGACCGCGGCGTTCCCGAGCTGCTGGCGGGGATCCGCCGCTTTCAGGACCAGGAGAGGAGCCGCATCGGCGACAAGAGCGTGCGCATGAGGGAAAACTACATTGAAAAGATCGTCGCCGAGCGCATCCAGGAGAAAATGCGCCGTCATCCCGCCGTCGGAGCCCTGATCCGCGGAACCGAGGCCGCCAACCCCTACCAGGCGGCCGAGCGCATCGTCGAACTTCTGACCACAGGAGGCCTTCATGATAAAAAAGATTGATCATATCGCCATCGCCGTCCAGAACCTGCAGGAGGAGATCGCCCGCTACCGCGACGTGCTGGGACTGGAGTTCCTGGGCACCGAGGTCGTGCCCGAGCAGAAGGTGACCGTGGCCTTCTTCCAGGTGGGAAACGTCCATATCGAGCTGCTCGAGCCCCTCTCGCCCGATTCGCCGATCAGCGCCTTCATCGAAAAGAAAGGGGGCGGCCTGCACCATATTTCCCTGGAAGTGGACGACATCCAGGCCGCCATCGGCCAGCTGCAGGCAAAGGAAGTGCGCATGATCGACCGCGAACCGCGCGTCGGCGCCCACAACGCCCGCATCGCCTTCGCCCATCCGAAAAGCTTCTCCGGCGTGCTGTACGAGCTCCAGCAGAAGGGAGATGCCAGCTAAGACCCGCCTGGCCATCCTGTGGCACATGCACCAGCCGTGCTATCGGAACCCCTGCAGCGGCAATTTCGATCTCCCCTGGCTGCGCCTGCACGCGCTGAAAGACTACTTCGGCATGGTTCACCTGCTGGAGGAGTTCCCCGGCCTGCGCCTGACCTTCAACCTGGTCCCGTCGCTCCTGGCCGGGCTGGAGCAGTACCTGGCGGGCGCCGGCGATGCCTTCGCCGAGATCTTCCGCAAGCCCGCCGCCGACCTGGCGCCCGAGGAAGTGCGCTTCCTGGTGCGTCATTTTTTCTCCATCCACCACGAGACCCACATCAAGCCCTACCGGCGCTACGACCTTCTCTACCGCAAGAAGATGGAGCGCCTGGCCGGCCAGGACGACTCCGACTGGCGCCAGGTATTCAGCGTCGCCGAGCTGCGCGACCTGCAGGTATGGTTCCAACTGACCTATATCGACCAGGCCTACAAGGAGAACGATCCGCGGGTCGGCGGCCTGATCCGCAAGGGCCAGGGATTCAGCGAGGCGGACAAGGGGACGGTGACCGCCGTCGAGGACGAGATCCTGCGCCGCGTGCTGCCGGAATACAGGAAATTCCAGGACAATGGCCAGGCGGAGCTGTGCACCAGCCCCTTCTACCACCCGATCCTGCCGCTGCTGCTCGACCCGCAGGCCGGCCGCAAGGCCAACGAGCGCCTCGCCCCCTATGACCTGGATTTCTGCTGGGAAGAGGACGCCTGGGCGCAGCTGCAATCGGGGCTCGACCTGATGGAGCGGATGTTCGGCGTCCGCCCGGCCGGCGTCTGGCCGCCCGAGGGCGGGCTGTCGGAGCCGACGCTGCGCCTGCTGTCCAGGGCGGGCATCGCCTGGACCGCGTCCGACGAGGAGGTCCTGAGCCGCTCGCTGCCCCGGCCGCTGGAACGCGACGACCGCCTGGCCATCAGCGATCCCGGCGCCCTGTATTCACCGTACACGCTGGCGGACGCGCCGCCGAAAATCTTTTTCCGCGACCATCTGCTATCCGACCTGATCGGCTTCTATTACCAGAAGTTCCCGGCCCGCGAGGCCGCCGCCGACCTCCTCCGCCGCATCCAGGCCCTCGCCGCCTCGGGCCCGGCCGGCATGACCATCGCCATCATCCTCGACGGCGAGAACGCCTGGGAGTTCTACCCGCGCTCGGGACGCGATTTTCTGCGCGAGTTCTATCGCCTGCTCTGCGCCGAGCCGGGGATCGAGACGGTGACGTTCTCCCAGGCCGCCGCGGGTGCGGCTCGCGAGCTGCCGAGGCTGAAATGCGGCTCCTGGATCAACGGCAACTTCGACATCTGGATCGGCGACCGCGACGACCAGAAGGCCTGGGAATTGCTGAAGGAGGCCCGGGACGCCTTCCTGTCCGCCCGCGGCTCCCTGGCCGGCGCAACGGCCCGGGAGATCGAGGAGCTGCTGCGCATCGCCCAGGGCAGCGACTGGTACTGGTGGTACGGCAAGGAGAACTACACGCCGGACCTCGACATATTCGACAGCCTCTTCCGCCTGAACCTGCAGAAGGTCTATGCGCTGCTCGGGGCGCCCGTGCCCGAGGCGCTGCTCAAGCCCGTCCCCGCCGCCCCGCCGGCGGGCCGCCTGCAGGTCGAGGCGCCGCGCGATACCATGGCGGCCCGCATCGACGGCGAGGTCAGCGACTACTTCGAGTGGCTCGACGCCGGCCGCGCCGACATCCTCGCCTTCGGCGGCGCGATGAACATCGCCAATCCGCTGGTCAAGACCCTCTTTTTCGGCTTCGACCGCGACCATGTTTTCCTGCGCATCGACACCAAGAAGCACGCCCGCACCTATTTCGAGACGGGCTTCGCGCTGCGCTTCGAGCTGCAGTGCGGCAGCCGCAGCCTGCAGGTTGAGATCGGCTTCGACGGCGAGGCGCCGGAGATGAAAGGCCTGCCGCCCGGGGGCGGCGCCGCCGTCGGCCGCATCATCGAGTGCCGGCTGCCGCTGGCCGCCCTGAATGCGCTGGAAGGCGGCGAGTTCCAGCTGCGGCTGTTCTGGTCCTTCAACGGCCAGCCCTTCCAGTCCATCCCGGCCAGCGGGCCACTGCCCCTGAAAGTGCCCGGAGCCAGGGATTACGCGGCGTTCTGGCAAGTGTAGAGTCCAAGGCCAGTTCTCGGCATAAGGCTCAAGGTACAGGGTGTAAGGTTGAAGATGAGATTCGTAGGACTTAAATTCCAAATCCCAAGCACCAAATTCCAAACAAATTCCAAATTCCAATTACCCAATCCCCTAGCGGGGACTTTGACCAAAACAAAGAGAATTCCATGCAAGGAGCTTTCGTTTTGGAAATTGGAATTTGGAGCTTGGAATTTATTTGGGATTTGGAATTTGTTATTTGGAACTTAATTCCTACAAATCCTTTTCTGCTCCTTACGCCTTTCACCTTACACTGATTACTTTCCTTTCTTTTTCACCTCTGTCCTCTGTCTTCTGTCGTCTGACCTCTCACCTCTCACCTCTCACCTCAGTCCATTGATATTCATTTCCCGATTCCTTATAATCCCGAAATGCCTGAACCGACAAAGAAACCCCGCTTCGCCCTGCCGCATCCCATCGTCCTGATCTACGCCCTGGTCATCCTGATGGTCGTCCTCACCTGGGTTGTCCCGGCCGGCGAGTTCCTGCGCGTCAAGACCGAGGTGGGCGGCAGCACCCGCCTGGTCACGGTCCCCGGCTCGTTCCACCATGTCCCCCGGCAGCCGGCCGGCCCCGAAGCGCTGCTGCTGGCGCCGATCCGCGGTTTTCAGGACGGCATGCTGATCATCGTCTTCCTGTTCATCATCGGCGGCGCCTTCCAGGTGATCAGCGAGACCGGCGCCATCGACATGGCCATCCGCAGGATGACGATCGCCTTCTCGCGCCGCCCGCGCCTGCAGCGCTTCATCATTCCGGCGCTGATGCTGGTCTTTTCCCTGGGCGGCTCGATCTTCGGCATGTGCGAGGAAACCATACCCTTCGTCCTCATCTTCATTCCCCTGGCGATATCGCTGGGCTACGACTCGATCGTCGGCGTGGCCATCCCCTTCCTCGGCGCCGCCGCCGGCTTCGCCGCCGCTTTCTTCAATCCCTTCACCGTCGGCGTGGCCCAGGGCCTGGCCAACCTGCCCCTCTATTCCGGGCTGAAGTACCGCCTGCTGGCCTGGGCGCTCGGCACGGCGCTGACCATCGCCTTCGTCATGGCCTACGCCGCCAGGATCCGGCGCGACCCGACCCGCAGCCCGGTGCATGCCCTGGACAGGGAACGCGCCGCCACAGCTGCCGCGGTTCCCGACCTGGCGGCCTGGAACTGGCGCCAGCGGGCGGTGCTGTCGGTCTTCGGGCTGGGGATCGTGGCGCTGGTGCTGGGCATCCTGGTCCAGCACTGGTACATCGAGGAGATCGCCGCCCTGTTCCTGGCCCTGGGTCTGGCCGCCGGCTTTATCGGCCGAGCCGCATCGCGAAAAATTTCGTCGCCGGCGCCCGCGATTTCGTCGGCGTGGCCTTCGTCATCGCCTGCGGCCGGGCCGTGCTGATCGTGGCCCAGGACGCCAGGATCCTGGACACCCTGCTGTTCCACGCCGCCGGCTTCATCTCGCTGTTCCCGCGCGTCATCAGCGCCCAGATGATGTTCCTGACCCAGAGCGTCATCAACTTCTTCGTCCATTCGGGGACGGCGCAGGCCGCCCTGACCATGCCCATCATGGCGCCCCTGAGCGACCTGGTGGGCATCAGCCGCCAGACCTCGGTTTTCGCCTTCCAGCTCTGCGAGTTCGTCAATCCCATCCTGCCCACGTCGGCCGTGACCATGGGCGTGCTGGCCGTGGCCCGCATCCCCTACGAAAAATGGGCGCGCTGGTTCCTGCCGCTGCTGCTGATCCTGACGGTGCTCAGCCTGCTGCTGCTCATCCCGCCGGTGCTGATGAACTGGGGGCCTTTCTGAGACCGTAACGAGTGACAAGTGACGAGAGGACAGTTGTCAGAGTTCAGAGGACTGAAGACAGACGACAGACGACAGAGGACAGAGAAGAGAGGGAGAAATGGCGAAAGTTGGACTTGATTTCCAAACCCCAAACACAAAATCCCTTATTCCCCAAAAAGAAAAAGCGACCTCCTCTATCAAGCAGTTAAGCCACTTGGAATTGCCCGGATACCCGCAAACATGCCTGACGAAGTTTTTCGGGTCGTAGGTGAATAGCTGCTGGATTGGGATTTGTAAATTGATTTTTGGTTTTTTCTGCGAATCCCCTTTTCCCCTCTTCCCTTCTGTCCTCTGCCTTCTGTCTTCTGTCGTCTGACCTCTTACCTCTCACCTCTGACCTCTCACCTCTGACCTCTGACCTCTCACCTCTCACCTCTGGCCCCTCGCCTCTTGTCACTGGCCGCTCGTCACTCTATAATCTCCGCATGCCCTGGATCATCGCCCTCGCCTACGGCGCCCTCGGCGCCTTCGCCATGGTCATGCAGACCATCCTGCTGCGCGAATTCTTCGTGGTGGCGGCCGGCAACGAGATCTCGTTCGGCATCGCCATGGCCGGATGGCTGCTCGGCGTCGGCGCCGGCTCGCTGGCCGGGGCGTGGTTCACCCAGAGGAGGGAGTCCACCCGCGCCGCGTTTTCCTGGACGGCCCTGGCCATGGGCCTCGTCGCCCCGCTGCTGCTGGCGGCGGCGCGCAGCCTGTACAGCCTGGGCGCCATGCCCCGCGGGGCGCTGCTGCCGCTGTCCAGGACGCTCTACCTGATCCCGCTGCTCATGCTGCCGCTCAGCTTCCTGAGCGGCTTCGCCTTTCCCCTGGCCGACAAGCTGCGCCCGCTGGCCGCCGTCCGGGCGCCGCGCGTCATGGCCGGCGCCTACGCCTGGGAATCGCTGGGTGCCATGGCCGGCGGGCTGGCCTACACGTTCGCGCTGGTGGGCCGGCTCGACCCGGTCTCGATCATGGCCCTGTTCGCGCTGCCCCTGCTGCTGGCCGCGGCAGGGGCCGCCCAGGATAATGGCCGTGGACGAGCGTTTCGAGTCGGATCTCACCCACCCGGGCCGCCTCGAGCAGTGGCTGGCAGGTGTCGGCCTGGTAGGTCGCGTCCTGGCTGGTGTAGATGGGTATG
>CAZLSH010000018.1:24174-32446 GCA_964562095.1 uncultured Clostridia bacterium
CTGCTGGCCGCGGCAGGGGCCGCCCAGGACAACGGCAACCCGCCGGCCAGTTGCGCCGGGCTGCTGGCCGCCCTGCTGACGGCCGGCGCCCTGATCAGCGGCGCGACCGCCGGCGGCGAATCGCTGCTGGTGCGCCAGCGCTGGCAGGGCATCGCCGCCGGAAAGCTGGTCGCCGCGCGCGATACCAAGTACCAGAACCTGCAGTTGGGATTCGCCGCCGGCCAATACAGCCTGTTCGCCAACGGCCAGCTGTCGGCCGTATTCCCCGACCCGGCCGGAGACGAGATGCTCGCCGCCCAGCTGCTCAGCCAGCATCCGCGGCCGCGCCACGTCCTGGTCATCGGCGACGTCCTGGCCGGACTGGGGCGGGAACTGCTGCGCTTCCCCCTGGCGACGCTCACCGCGGTGGAGATCGACGCCGGCTATTCGGCGTTGATCCGCGAGCATCTGGCCGCGGACGACCGCGCCTGGCTGGCCGACGCGCGCCTGCGCAGGCGCACGATGGACGGGCGTCGCTTCGTCCTGCGGGCGGCGCGCCATGATGCCGGCAGGCGTCAGCGCTACGACCTGGTCTTCATCCACCAGCCGGACGCCTGGACCGCCCAGCTCAACCGCTATTACACCCGCGAGTTCTTTCTCGACCTGCGGGAGATCCTGGCCCCGGGCGGGGTCGTGGCCCTGCGCCTGGCGTCGGCGGAGAACTATTCCTCGGAGATCGTCACGCCCTACACGGCATCCATCTACCATACCCTGAAGAGCGTCCTGCCCGCCGTGGCCGTGCTGCCGGGAATGAGCAACGCTTTCTTCGCTTCCGCTTCGGCCGCCAGCGTCAGCGAGGACCCCGGGCTGCTGGCCCGGCGCTACCTGGCGCTGGCGCCGGATAATGCCCGCCTTGCGCCCATGTTCTCCTCACTCTACCCCAAAGGCAAGACCGCCTTCATCACCGCCGCCCTGGAAAGGAACCCGCCGCCGTCGCTCAACCGCGATGACCGGCCCATCGCCTATTTCCTGGGCGGGCGGCTCCTCGGCTGGAGCTCGGGCGGTCCCCTCTCCGGCCTGTTCGGGTTTTTCGGCCGCTTTGATTTTTTTAGCGCCCTGCTGGCGCTGGCCCTGCTGCTGCTGCCGGCGGCGCTGCCGGCGCTGATCGGGCGCCGGGGACACGCCCGGGCGCTGACGGCACTGCTGGCCGCTTTTTGCGGCGGCTTCGCCGGCCTCTCTTTCGAGATCACGGCGATCTTCATCTTTCAGAACAACTGGGGCTTCGTCTACCAGACCGTGGGCATGCTGATCGCCCTGTACATGCTGGGCCTGGGCGCCGGCGCCGCCTGGACCGGCCGCTGGGTGGAAAAACGAGCACCAACGCCGGCCCGCGCAACGCGGCACCTGGCGGCACTGCTGGCGCTGATCGCCGTTCTCAACCTGGCGCTGCTGCTGCTGCGCTTCGGGCCGGCGACGGGCGTATCGGGGCAGGCGCTCCTGGCCGCCTGGCTCGGGCTGATGGGGATGCTGGGCGGATCGATCCTGCCCCTGGGCATGCGCGTCCTCGACCGCCGCCCGGCCGGCCGCAGCGCGGGATTCTTGAATGCCGGGGATTACCTGGGCGGCGCCGTCGGCTCGCTGCTGATGGCTGCTTTTTTCCTGCCGCTGCTGGGCACGGCCAGCAGCCTGCTGCTCATTTCCTTCCTGGCGCTGGCGTCCGGCCTGCTGCTGCTGGCCGTCCCGGGGAAAACCGGTCGGGATGCCGCTTCAGGCGGCGGCAGGGGGTAGAGGAAACGCCGATTGGGCGGTCGGTGCGGCCCTCAGGTCGTCCAGAATGCGGGTGGCTTCCTCGATGACCGGGTCCTGGCGCAGATCTTCGAGCCACTCCCGGCGCTTGCCGTCGTCCGCGGCGGCAGCGGCGGGCTCGTCGCTGGACAGCGCACGCAGGTGGGGATATGCGACCTGCTCGCGCCGGAAAGCCTCGGCCTGGCGGTGCAGCGATTCCTGCTCGGTCATGAACTGTTCGATATTCAGCGTCGCCAGCGTCTTCTGCCGCTGCGCCTTCAAACGGGTGACATTCTGCGCCACGCTGCGCAGGCGCGGATTGTCCGCCAGCCGCTGCCGGCTGCGCTTCTGGATCTCGGCCAGCCCGGGGCCCGGCTTCTTCCAGGTGGCAAAGGAGAGGGAGGAGACGGTGTCCCAGGGCAGAGAATGCTCCTGGGTTTTTTCACCCGTCTCGAGATAGGCGTAGACGTCGGGCACGGTGATGTCGGGCACGACGCCCTGGTACTGGGTGGAGCCGCCGGTGATGCGGTAGTATTTCTGCACGGTCAGGGTCAGGGCCCCCAGCGGCTTCAGATGCCTCATGTCGGGGGCGAGGAAGCGGTCGAGGTCCAGCATGACCTGCACCGTCCCCTTGCCGAAGGTCTGGTCGCCGACGATCACCGCCCGGCGGTAATCCTGCAGCGCGGCGGCGACGATCTCCGAGGCCGAGGCGCTGAAGGAATTGACCAGGACGACCAGCGGCCCGTCCCAGCTGATCTCGCCGTCACGGTCCTCGTACACCTGGGGCGCCGAATGGCGGTCCTTGACCTGGACCACGGGGCCCTTCTCGATGAACAGGCCCGACATTTTCACCGCGTCATCCAGGGCGCCGCCGCCGTTGCCGCGCAGGTCGAGGATCAGCCCATCCACCCCGCGCGCGGCCAGCTTGCGGATCTCCTTCCTCGCGTCGCCGGCGGCGTTGCGGCCATCCGAGCGGTTGAAGTCATGATAGAACTTGGGCAGGTAGACGTAGCCGAACGAGCGCTTCAGCTGGTCGTTGGCCAGGAGCGCCGAGCGCGCGTAGGTCTCCTTCAGCTCGACCACGTTGCGCACCAGGGCGACCTGCAGGATGCGGCCGTCGGGCTTGCGCACGGTCAGGCGCACCAGGCTCCCCTTCCGGCCGCGCACCAGGCGCGCGGCGTCGGCGACGCTCATGCCCACGATGTCGACCGGCTCCTCTTCGCCCTGGCCGACCTTGAGGATGATGTCCTCGACCTTGAGGATGCCCTGGATCCAGGCCGGGCTGCCGGCAATGACGTCGAAGATCTTGATGAAACCGTCGTCCTCGCCCAGCAGGGCGCCGATGCCCTCCAGCGTGCCCGACATCTCGATGTCGAAGTCCTCCTTGGCCCGCGGGGGAAAATACTGGCTGTGCGGGTCGAAGATGGAGGTCAGGGAGTTGAAATAGAGCGACTGCATCTCCTCCGACCTCTCCTTGAGCAGGCGGCCGAAGAGCCGCTCGACGCTCTTGCCCACCGCCTGCCGCGCCTTGGCCTCGAGATCGGGGGAGAAGGCGGGGACAGCGGGAACGGCATCCTTCTCCCTCGCGCCGTCGGCCCCCGCGGCGGGGACTATCCGGGCCGCCCGCTGCAGGTTGATGTACTGGGTGAGGGTCAGGTACTTCAGCCACTTGCCCCACCAGGAACGCAGCTGCTCGAGGTCGCGGCTGGTCGCGCGCTTGTCGGCATCCAGCTCGATGGACTCGTCCAGGGAGAAATCGAAGGGCTTGGAGAGGATCTCGCGGGCAAAGCCCTGCACCTGCAGCACGCGCTGGCGCAGGAGCTCCCGGCCCAGGCGGGGAACCGTGAAGTCTCCGCCCAGCAGGCCGTCGTCGATCTTGTGGAGATAGGGCTTGAGCGCCTCCAGGTCGGCCTGGATCAGGAAATTCTTGCCGTTGTCCAGGTATTTGGTGAACTGGGCGAAGCTCTTGGCCGAGAAATCGTCGTCGATCTTCTTGCCGCTGTAATGCCAGTTGGCCAGCCAGTTGGCGATCATCTTGCTGAGGGCCTTTTCGCGCTCGGGGAGCGGGGCGCCGGGCTGCAGGGCGCCGGACAGCAGCAGGGACAGCAGCAGGACCAGGAGCAATTTGCCTTTCATGGGTATTCCTCAACAGAGTGATACGATTGTAGCGCGAATTTCGCCCAAAAACAAGGCCGAATAAAAGAGAAGTTCGAAGTTCGTCGTGCGAAGTTCGACGATTAAAAACAAGAAAAAGAACAATAAAGAGGTATCTCGCTAGAGATCAAGCGAGATCGAAGGTCCGACATGAAAGAAGCAGGCGATATTCATGAAAAGCGCTTTTTCCAAAACTTCGAACATCGAACCTCGAACGTCGAACATCTGCTATAATGAAACATGAATTTCCAGGACCGCTTGCCCGTCGACGACTTCCGCGCCGAGATCGAGCGCGCCGTCGCCGCGAACCCGGTGGTGATCCTCACCGCCGAGACCGGGGCCGGCAAGTCGACCCGCGTCCCCTGGTGGCTGTGGCAGGCCGGCAAGCGGGTCCACGTCACCCAGCCGCGGCGCATCGCCGCCCGCGCCCTGTCCAATTACCTGGCCCGCTGCTGCCACGTCGCCTGGGGACGGGAAATCGGCTATCAGACCGGCCTGGAGAGCAACAAGTCCCCGGCCACCACCCTGCTCTACCTCACCGACGGCGTGCAGATGGTGCGCGAGATCCAGAAGCACCGCGACTACGACGTGCTGGTCCTCGACGAGATCCACGAGTGGAACCTGAACCAGGAGGTCCTGGTCGGCCAGGTGAAAAAGAACCTGGACGAGGGCGTATTCCGGCGCAGCGGCCAGCGCGCCCTGATCATGAGCGCCACGCTCAAGGCCAAGCAGATCTCCGCCTTCCTGCACCACGCCCCGGTGATCACCGTCCCCGGCCGCGGCTTCCCGGTGGAGTGCCAGCGCCGCCATCCCTGCTTCCTGCTGCCCGACGCCGCCACCCTGCTCGAGGAGGGGCACAACGTCCTGGTCTTCCAGCCGGGCAAGCAGGAGATCGACGACACCATCCAGAACCTCAGGGAACTGCTGGACCACGACGGCCGCAAGGCGGTCATCCTGCCGCTGCATTCCGAACTGTCCATCAGCGAGCAGGCGAAGGTTTTCCGGAACTACCCGCTGCCCAAGGCGGTGGTGGCCACCGACATCGCCCAGACCAGCCTGACCATCGACGACATCGACGCCGTCATCGACAGCGGCCTCAAGAAGGAGGTGCGCCTGGTCAGCGGCATCGAGGGGCTGTACCCCACCGAGATCTCGGCCTCGGAGTGCCGGCAGCGCGCCGGCCGCGCCGGACGCGTGAAGAAAGGCTGGTACATCCTCTGCGCGGAGCGGGGCATGGAGGACCGCCTGGACTTCCCCGAGCCCGAGATCCGGCGCCTCAATTTGGAGAGCGTTGCGCTGCGCATGTTCAAGTGGGGCCTCTCGCCCCTGGAGTTCTCCTTTTTCCACAAGCCCAACCGCGGCCTGCTGCTCAAGGCCATCCAGAGCCTGAAGACCTTCGGCGCCCTGACGGAGGAGAACCGCGTGACCGCCGACGGCCGGCGCATGGCCGACCTGCCGCTGTCGCTGCGCAGCGCCCGCCTGCTGCTGGAAGCCGAAAAGGGGGGGGCGCGGGTCGTCGACCGCGCCCTGAAGGTCATCGCCATCTTCGAGACCCGGGGAGTGGTCAGCAAGGAATTCGCCGGCGAGTGCTATTCCCCGTCGCCCTTCAAGTCGGACCTGCTCAACCAGCTCGACCTCTGGGAAGACCAGCGGCGCAACGGCCGCCTCGTCTCGCACAAGAAAGCGGCGCTGGCCCGCGAGATCTACAACGAGCTGAGGAAGCGCCTCGACATCCAGCCGGCGCGCGGCGCGCTCGCGCCGCATGAGCAGAAGCACCTTTTCCGGGCCATCCTGTCGGGTTTCTGCGACGGCGTCTATTTCAAGGGCGAAGGCATCTACTGGCGCGAGGGCGAAGAGCGGCAGATCGAACGCACCTCGATCCTGAACGGCGCCCGGCCGGAGATGGTCGTCGGCCTGCCCTTCGACCTGGTCATCAACCGCGAGGACCCGCGCACCGGCAGCAAGGAGGAGAAGTACATCCCGCTGCTCACCTTCTGCTCGGAGATCTCGCTGCAGCAGCTGGAGGAGCTCAAGCCCTTCAGCTATGAAAAGATCCGCCGCGTCACCCTGCAGGAGGACCAGCTCAAGGTCAGCGAGGAGATATTCTTCGGCTCGCGCCTGGTGAAGGCCGTGGCCGTCGAGCCCGACTGGCAGCGGCCGGGCGAGCAGCACCAGGTCCTGACGCTGGCGATCGGCTGGTTCGAAAAAAACTACGCCCAGCTCCCCGGCTGCGGCGAGATCGAGAAGAACCGCGCCTGGTTCGCCGAGGCCGAGCGCGCCCTGGGGGAAAAGCTGCCGCCCTTCGCTCCGGCGCTGCGCGACTATCTCTACCGCCAGCTGCGCCGCAGCCTGAAGATCGACGACCTGCGTTTCTTCTTCCAGTTCCACCCCGCCCTGCAGCAGCTCAGCCTGCGCCAGCTCCTCCCCTTCCGCTGGCTGAAAAAGCTGAAGGAAGCGCGCTGGCCCGGCTGCCTGGAGGTCAAGGACATGAAGATCCCGGTGGAATATGCCGAGGACCGGCCGTTCCTGAAGCTGGACCACGCCCAGTTCCACCGCCTGGAGGCGGGCGACGTCCGCCTGCCCAGCGGCGAAGCGCCGGGGTTCCTGCTGCAAGGCGAGAAATACCGCGGCTGGGCCGAGGCCGCGGCCGCCTACAACGAGCTGCTGAAAGAACAGATATTCCGCCGCAAATGGCAGGATGCGAAAAAGAACGTCCAGGCCGTCGACATCCTGGACGTCCCCTTCCCCCTGGCTTTCCAGGGCGGCAACGGCAAGGACAACGCCGTCTTTGAATTCTACTCGGCGCCGGCTTTCGAGGACGACAAGGTCGTCCTGTTCCATTTCCGCACCCTCGGGGAAGCGCAGGCCCATTTCGCGGCCGTGGCCGGCGCCTGGGAAGAACGCAAGGCGCGTTGCCGGAAGGAGTCCATGGACAACATCTTCCGCGGCAAGGGCTGGAAGGTCAAATGACCGGCGCGCCCGATGTCAACGAAAAGGCGCTGACGCGGCGCATCAAGGACCATGTGCTGGGCAGCCGCCACGATTTTTTCGCCGTGGTCCATCCCGGCTTTGAGGCCGTCTCGCAGCAGGAGCTGCGCGAACTGGGGATCGACTCCCCGCGGATCGCCGGGAACGGCGGCGTCGCCTTTGCCGGCAGGCTCGAGGATGCCTGGCTCGTGAACCTGGGCGCCGGCACGGTCAGCCGCGTCCTCATGCGCCTCTGCGAGTTCAAGGCCACCGGCTTTGCCGAGTTCCGCGCCAAGCTCGCCGCCTTCCCCTGGGAACTGCATATCGCCCCCGCCGCCCGGGTCGCATTCTCGATCCAGGCCGGCCGCTCACGGCTCTGGCACGAAGGCAAGCTCGCGGAGGAAGCCGGGCGGGCCGTCGCCGAGAGACTGGAAGCATATGGCCGCCGGGCGCAGTTCAGCGGGCAGGCGGCCGGCGACGCGGCGAACCGGCAGGCCATCTATCTGCGCGTTGAGGAGAACCGCTGCCAGGTCAGCCTGGATACGAGCGGCCCGCTTCTCTACCGGCGCGGGCGCGGGAAATTCGTGGAGCAGGCCCCCCTGCGCGAGACCCTGGCCTGCGCCGTGCTGCGCGCGGCGGGCATCGGCAACTACCGCGTCCTGGTCGACCCCTTTTGCGGCTCGGGAACCTTCGCCCTGGAAGCCGGCGCAATTTTCAGCGGCCGCCCCGTCAACCTGGACCGCGACTTCGCCTTCCAGGGCTGGCCGGCCTTCAAACCACCGCGTTACCAGCATCTCCTGGCCGAAATGGAAAAAATGCTTCGCGAGCGCGCGCCCGGCGGCAAGCGCAAGATCTATTGCTCAGACATCGACGCCAAGGCCGCAGCCACGGCGCGGCACAACCTGGAATCCGCCGGCTTGGCCTCAATGACCGAAGTCGACCCGGCTGATTTTTTTCAGCTCCACGCGCCCGACTGCGATCCCGCCGGCGTGCTGCTGGTGATGAACCCGCCCTACGGCGCCCGCCAGGAGCCGGGCGGCGACATCGCCGCCTTCTACCGGCGCATCGGCGAGAAGGTCCGCCGCGACTACGCCGGCTGCGGCTGGGCGATCATCGTGCCCGGACTGGAGAACGAAAAGGCGCTGGGGTTGCCGCACGACAAAAAGGTCCTGTTCCGCAACGGCGGGATTGCGGTGGCATTGCTGATAAAATATGCGTGACGAGAGGCGTGGGGCGAGGGGCTAGGGGCGAGAGGTCAGAGGTCAGAGGACAGAAGACAGAGGTGAAAAAAGAAAGGAGAGCAATCGGTGCAAGGTGAAGGGCGTAAGGAGAAGAAAAGGATTTGTAGGAATTAAGTTCCAAATAACAAATTCCAAATCCCAAATAA
>CAZLSH010000019.1:0-6473 GCA_964562095.1 uncultured Clostridia bacterium
TCAGCCTCTCAGCTCGGCTACCCATCATTGCCTTGGTGGGCCGTTACCTCACCAACTAGCTAATAGGACATAGGCTCATCCTCAAGCGGGAGGTCCCGAAGGATCCCCCCCTTTGATCCTAATGCCTGCGCATCAGGAAGTCATGCGGGATTAGCACCGGTTTCCCGGAGTTATCCCCCACTCAAGGGTAGATTACCTATGCATTACTCACCCGTCTGCCACTCTACTAATCCCTTGCGGGACTTTCGCGTTCGACTTGCATGTGTTAGGCACGCCGCCAGCGTTCACTCTGAGCCAGGATCAAACTCTCCAGTTAATTATTTAAAGGGCCGAAGCCCCTTAAACCGAACCTGAATGTTTGAAACTGTGGTACAAAAAAAATTTGGGTCTCTTGATGCTGGCTAAAACATCACTCTACTCAGTTTTCAAAGATCCTTATTTTCTTCACCGAAGGAAAAACATCGACATTATACCCTTTTTTTCGGGCTTGTCAACACTAAAAAATATTTTTTTAAAATATTTTTACAACACAATAATAGTATAGAAACCGACACTTTTCAACTGAATCGCCCTGCACATTATATTTCGTCCAAGATTACCGATATTGTATCTTTTTTTGAAATGGTCCTTGAGATTTTTCATCCGCGGCGCAACGCCCCGCGGCCGGTCTCCTGCGGCCGTTATTTTTGAAAAACGATTTTTCCGTTCAGGATCGTTATCGCCACCGGCGCCGTGAGCATGTCTTTTCTCGCGATCACGAACAGGTCCCGATCCATCACCGCCATGTCGGCGAGCTTGCCGACCTCGATGCTCCCCTTCACGCCTTCCTGGAATTCCGCATAAGCCGAGCCCAGCGTATAGGCCTCGATGGCCTGTTCCAGGGAGAGCTTCTCTCCCGGGTGCCAGCCCCCGGCGGGACCGCCGGCGGGAAGCTCGCGCGTGACCGCCGCGTAGAGCCCCAGGCGGGGGTCGAGCGGCTCAACGTCCCAGTCGGTGCCGAAAGCGACATGCACTCCGGCATCCAGGAAGGAACGCCAGCGATAGGCATCGTCCACCCGCTTGCCGATGCGCTTTTCCGCCCAGCGCATGTCGTCGATGCAGTGCGATGGCTGGACCGAGGCGATGACGCCCAGCTCCGCGAAGCGCTTCAAGTCGGCGGGCCGCACCACCTGGGAGTGCTCGACGCGGTGGCGGGAGTCACGGACGCCGTTCGCCTCCCTGGCCCTGGCGAAGGCGTCGAGTATCCAGGCATTGGCCTTGTCGCCAATGGCGTGGGCCGCCACCTGCAGGCCGGCTTTGTCGGCGTTCAGCACCAGCGCAGCGAGTTCATCCTGAGTATGGATGGGCAGGCCGGAAGTGGCGGGGTCGTCGGCATACGGCGCGAAGAACAGGGCCGTGCCGGCGCCCATCGAGCCGTCAGTGAAGATCTTGACCGTGCCCAGGCGCAGGAAGGGATCGCCGCAGGGGGCCGTGATGCCGATGCGCGCGAAATCCGCCCAACCGTCGATGCCGCGCCAGGCGCTGATGCGCACGCCCAGCTCCCCTTTGCGCAGCAGTTCCTGGTAAACCCGCAGGTCATCGGCGGAACTGTTGTCCTGGACGCTGGTCACCCCCAGCTCCTGGGCATGGCGCATGGCGGCGCGGATGGCCCGCTCGCGCTTCTCGCGCGAAAGCGGCGGGATGACCTTGTCGACCAGCTCCATGGCCGTGTCGCGCAGGATGCCGGTAGGCTCTCCGGTTTTCTTGTCCTTGACGATCTCGCCCCCCTGAGGATCGGGGGTGTCGCGGGTGATGCCGGCCAGCTTCAAGGCCAGTGAATTGGCCAGGGCCATGTGGCCGTCGAGACGCGATACCAGGACCGGGTGGTCGGGGGTGAATGGGTCGATCATCTCCTTGAGCGGGTGCTTTTTCGAGGGCCAGTTTTCGTGGTCCCAGTTGCCGCCGGTGATCCACTCCCCTTCCGGAACCTTATATATATACTCCTTTAATATGCGGGCGAACTCTTTTTCGTCGCGCGCCGGGCGCAGGTCAATGCCCAATAAATAGAGGCCGCCGTTGGTGAAGTGCAGGTGGGCGTCGTTGAAGCCGGGCAGGGCCAGCTTGCCCCCCAGGTCGATGACCTCGGTCTCCTTGCCGATGAGTTTCCTGATCTCTTCGTCTTTTCCCACCGCCACGAACCTGCCGTCGCGGATGGCGACCGCCTGCGCCCAGGGCTGGGCCGCATTCACCGTGAATATCTTGCCGTTCAGCAAAACCATGTCGGCCATCAGTCCCTCCTCAGCGCCATTCAATGCGGAAAACTGCAGCACGAAAAACAGGCTCATCGCCACGAACCATATTTTCTTCATTGCCGTACTCCTGATGTAACCGTAGGACCGGCATGTGCCGGTTTTATATTTTCCCGAAAAGGCAGCGCGAAGTCAAGAAAGGTACTTGCAAGAGTCAAAAAACTTCGATCCCGCAAGACCATTGAATCTTCCATTCAAGGATAACCAGGTCAGATCAAATCGCCAACAGCGAACGTCGTACATCGAACCTCGAACATCAAACCCGGTTATGCTATGATAATCCCATCATTTTCCCGGGAGGTTATGCCATGGCCGAAAAAACCGATTGTGGAATCCTGACGTCCGAAGCCGGCGACCTGCAGGCGCTGAACCGCCCCGCCGAGAACGCCGAGCTGTGGGATTTCGTCCGCTCCTGGCTGCGGCGCTTCCAGAAGGCCGACGGCGACAAGGCCGCCGAGCGCTTCGTCTGCCTCTGGGCCGCCGTCATGGCCTGGACGGCCAAGGCGGCGCCCGACCTGCAACGAAGCCATGACGGAACATACCTGGAGCACTGCCTGGCCAGGGACCAGAAGCTGGCCGAGCGTTTCGCCAACCTGTACAGGATCGACAAGGACTTCCGCAAAAAGATCGAGCACTTCACCGCCGCGGCTCCCGTCTTCCTGCTCGCCTGGCTGCAGCGGCACGCCGTCGGCGATTGGGACCCGGGCCAGGACCGCCGGGCCTTCATCATGAAGGCCTTTGAAAAAGATTCCCCGGGCGGGGCATTCGCCCCGGCCTGCGGCCGCGGCCATCTTGCGGCCGGTGAAATGATTCCGGCCGACTGGGCGCACGTTTTTTCCATGATCGCCCAGGCGCGCCGCAACCTGTTCCACGGCGGCAAAAACTACAAAACCTCCGGCGAGCGGCAGTTCCTGGAACCGGCCATGGCCATCCTTTGGGAAGTATGGCGCTTCGAGCTGCCTTCGGGCATCCTGCTCTCGCGGGTCTCCTGGCTGCGGGCGCTGCTGCGCAGCGGTTTCCTGGCCCGGGAGGTCGACAACAGGATCTCGCTGGCCGAGGAAACCGAGGCCAACCGCAAATACCTGCAGCAGCTCCTGGCCGCCGGCCAGTTCGGCACGCTGAAGAACAACATCCTGCTGCTCGACGAACCCTACGTCGAGGAATCATACTGGCTGCGCGCCGTGGACAGCACCCACGGCCGGGCCGAAACGGGGAGCGCCGAAGACCTGGCCATCATGGACACCCACATGGCGGGCCTGGTGCGCTGGCTGAACCGGGTGGGCATCGGCACCGAGTCGAGCTGCGACGGCCACGGCGCGAAGAAGCCTTCCTTCATCGCGATCGATGAGGAGAGCGCGCGCCTGGCCGCCTGGCTGCTGAATTTCCGGGTGCCGCTGTTCACCCAGTCCGGAAAGACCGTCAAGTACGCCGGGGCCGGGCCCAACCCCAACGCCGCCAAGCCCAGCGAACGGCTGAGGAGAATGCTCGACGCCGCCGAGTGGCTGGCCAAGAACCGGGACGACCTGAAGGTCATGGTGGCCGCGATGCGCCGCGTCTCCGCTCCCAAGACGCCGCCCAAGCCGGATGCAGCGGCAGCGAAAGATCTGGGTACGAAGCCGAAGTAATATTCCTTGAAGCGACAACAAAAAGAAAATATCCGGCCTGTTCCCTAGAAATTTCGTTTCCATAAGTCCATCCTTCGCCGGGTCAACTCGTTTCCGTCCCTGGCGACCTCGGATCCGCCATGAAGCGGGCCACGAATTGGCAAGCGGGGGATATTCTGCTATCATTCCTCCTCGCGTCCCGGGATCGGGGCGCCCGTGGAGGTTACCGATGGCTAAGACCGATCACACGTTGCTGGCGCTGACCGCACTCATCCTTTTTGTTTCATTCGCGACCGGGACCGCCGCCGAAAAGCCGTTCGCTCCCTGCTCGCTGCTCACCCCGGCCGAGATCCAGGCCGTCGTCGGCAAGCCGGTGGAGAAGGGAACCCCGAAGGTCCACTCCAACCCCATGGCCGGCTCCGACTGCACCTATGTCGTCGGCGGCTTCGGCTCGCTGAACATCCTGACCAAGCCGCTGCAGCGCGGGGAGACCCCGGCCGTATTCAAGGCCCAGTTCGCCAAGATGAAGATGACCCCGGTCGAGGCCCCGGATATCGGCGCGGAGGCGTTCTTCACCAGCCCCGGATTCGGCATGGTCCAGCTTCACGCATTCCCGGCCGGCCGCTACGCCCTGATCACGCTGCTGGTCCCCGGCAGCGAAGAAAAAGCCGTCCGCCCCATGGCGGCGAAGCTGATGAAGACGGCTTTGACCAGAATGAAGTAAGTTCGAAGTTCGAAGTTCGAAGTTCGAAGTTCGAAGTTCGAAGTTCGATGTTCGATGTTGAAGAATATTGCATGCAAACGAACCAAGACGTTCGATATTCGACGGTCGATGCTCGCATCCGCTGGCTTGCAGAGTACGACCTGCGATTGCCGAGTGATAGCCGACAGGTCCATGGCCGCGAACGGATTCATGCAGGAGGCATCATGAGAAAGATCAAGAAATCGCCCTGGTTGGTAGCGGGGGTGCTGGCCCTGGCGCTGCCGGCGGCCGTTGCCGGCGTTGAGGGGAGAAAGGCCGACAAGCCGGCATACAAGTTCAAGACCGTCAGCGAGGTGCGGCATACGCCGGTCAAGGACCAGTACCACACCGGCACCTGCTGGTGTTTCGCCACCGTATCGTTCCTGGAAGCGGAGGCGCTGCGCCTGGGCAGGGGGGAAGTCGACCTCTCCGAGATGTTCGTGGTCCGCCACACCTATCCGAAAAAAGCCCTAAATTACGTGCAGATGCACGGCAATGCCGTTCACCAGCAGGGCGGGCAGGCCCACGACGTGATCGACCAGGTGCGGCAGTTCGGTATCGTGCCCGAAGAGGTCTACAGCGGCATGAACATCGGCCAGCAGCGCCACAACCACGGCGAGATGGTCACCGTCCTTCAAGGAATGGTCGACGCCGTGCTGGAACGCCGGGGGACGCGGCTGACGCCCCGCTGGCTGGAGGCCTACGAGGCGGTCCTCGACGTCTACCTGGGCACCATCCCGGCGGAATTCGCCTGGCGGGGCAAGACCTATACCGCCAAGACGTTTCTTTCCGATTTCCTGGGGCTGGACCTGGACGATTACGTCGAACTCACCTCCTACGACACGCATCCTTTCTATGGGAAATGCCGCCTGGAAATCCCCGACAACTGGACGTACAACTCCGACTATTTCAATCTGCCCATTGAAGAGCTGGAATCCGTGGTCGAGAGAGCCCTGGCGGAAGGTTATTCCGTAGTCTGGGACGGAGACGTCAGCGAAAGGGACTTCTCCACCCGCGAGACCGGCTACGCCCTGGTGCCGGAAAAAGACTGGGAAGACCAGACAACCGCCGAGCGGGAGAAGAAGCCCGCGGCCCCGCTCAAGGAAAAGGAGGTCACCCAGGAGATGCGTACCCGCACCCTGCGCGACTTCAGCACCACCGACGACCACCTGATGCACATCGTCGGCCTGGCCCAGGACCAGACCGGGGCCCGCTTCTACCGGGTCAAGAACTCGGGAGGGACCGATCGCAAATACGACGGCTACCTCTACATGTCTCTCCCCTATTTCCGCCTCAAGACCACGGCGCTGATGGTCAACAGGAACTCGCTGTCAGCCGAGTTCAGGAGCAAGCTGGGAATCTGACAGATCTCGGCGTAGGGCGGAGGGTGTAAGGCGTAAGGCGGCGGGCACTATTCTTCCTGTAAAAGTGTCCCGCTTGAGAGAACGCCACCCTGCGCCTCACGCCTTGCGCCCTGCGCCGATTCCATCGATCTCGATCTCTTTCCAGCCATAGATGCCCAGGACCCGCGTCTCCCCCACCCGGGTCTCCAGCTCCTGGTGCTGGTGACCGTGGAGCAGCAGCCGCGGCCGGGCACGCTCGATGTAGGCATTGAGAGCCGTGAAGCCGGTATGGACCTCGTCCTCGCGGTCGTGGATGCGCCGCGGCGAATTGTGAGAAATGAACACATCAACAGCCGGGAAGGCTTCAAGGAAGGCCTCGGCCTCCTCCTGGTAATACAGGAAAGCGCCCCGCGGCTTGTACTGCCAGCAGCCGTTCAGGCCGCCGAAGCGGAAGCCGCCGAGCTCGGCGGTGCGCAGGTGAAGGTCGACGATCGGT
>CAZLSH010000019.1:6573-12265 GCA_964562095.1 uncultured Clostridia bacterium
ACGATCAGCCGGTGGGCCAGCTCCAGCTGCTCCAGGTAGGCGGCGCGCGCCTCGCCGGCATCGGCGGCCTTGGGAACCAGGCGCTGGGCCAGGAAATAATAGGAGAGGATCTCGCTGAACTCCTCGGCGTGCTTTTCCTTGTTCATCACCCAGCGCACGACCTGGTTGTAGTTGACCGGGGCCTGCGCCGAGAGGGCGGCGATCTCCTTCATCGCTTTCTCAATCGTGGTGATGTGCTCAAAGAGCAGCTTGAAGCGCGCCTCGTCGTCGTAGATGCCGCAGGGCACCTGGCAATGGGCCCCGAGCGCCGACGCCCCTGCAGCCAGAAGCAGAATGCCCAGGACCATCCCCATCGCTGTTTTTTTCATTGGTTTCTCCTTTTCTTTACTCATTTTACGGGGAAGGCGAATGGGAATCAAGTCGCCGGCCGGGGTGTAATCCGGCGGCAGTGACCTCTCCGCGGGGTCGACTGCAAAAGGAAGGCCGCGGTTGCCGGAATTTATTGCCCGGTCCTCCTGCTCTTCCGCAAAACATAGTAAATTGAGCGGTTTTCCCGGGGCCGACTCTTGAACGCAGCGATCTCGCGTCGCTCGCTCGCGAAGGCCGCGTCGTCGCTCGCCTCGCCGACCGCGCGCTCCAGAGGGGCGAAAAAGGAATTCCACCATACGCCTTCGTCCAGGACAAAGACGTCGATCAGGCTCCATCCGGCCCTGCGGAGAAAAGCCCTTCTTTTTCGGTCGCCCGCCAGCGGCTCATGGATCAGCGCATGGCCGCCAGGCTTCAGCAGCCCGTCGACCACCCGCATCCCGGCTTCGAAACCGACGATGTGCAGGGAACCCTCGGCCACGACGAGGTCAAAAGTCTTCGCCAGCGGCGGCAGGGCGAGAATGGAGGCCTGGATCACCTCAATGCGGTCGCTGAGCTTCAGCGCCCGCACCTTGCGCCGCAGCCGATTCAGACACGACGGATCAGGATCCACGGCCACGAAGCGGCCCGCACAGGCCTTCATCAAGGCCAGGGTCGGCACGCCGCTGCCGCAGCCGATATCAAGGATGAGCGGATTCGCGGGCAGCGGGAGCGGTGAAAACGCGCGCAGGGTGTATGGGATGAGTTTTTGCCGGCAGTGGTCCCTGATCGCCTGAGGGTCCATTCCCCCGCCGCTGCGCGACACTTCCTACCAGGGGAAAACCAGGACCGCCCCTGCGCCCAGGCTCAGGAAGCGGTCGGCGAAGGCCTCGCGGAAAAGCGCGATGGCCCGCTCGCCGGTGCAGTGGCCGGCGCCGCACCTCTCCACCCCCATACCCTTCAGCTCCCGGATGATGGTCCGGACCTCGCCATCGCTGTATCTTGCCAGGTGAAAACCGCCGAGCACGACACGCGGCTTGCCCGGCGCCACCTGCGGGGAGCGGCGAACGATCTTGACGATCCCCGGGTGGCTGCAGCCGGTGACGACGATCAACCCCCTGGCGGTCCGTACGACCAGCGACTGCTCGGTGAAGGAGGAATCGAAGTCGGCCGGCATCTCGCCGGAGCTGAAAACCCCGGGGCAGATCTCCAGCGGCTCCCGCACCCGCAGCGGCCGGCCGCCGCATTCGCGCACCCTCGCCAGGAGGCTGTCGCCGGCCATGGCCGGCAGATAGACCTCGAGCTCCTTTTTCCCGGACAGCACCCACTCGAGCCCTCCCGTATGGTCGCCGTGCAGGTGGGAAATTACGATCGCGTCCACGCGCGCCAGGTCGACTCCCAGGAGCTCGACGTTCTGCCGCAGGATGCCGGGATGGGCCCCGGTGTCGAATAGGATCGTCTTTTTCGCCCCTTGCACCAGGCAGGCGAATCCCCAGTCGGCCTTCAGTCCTTTCCTGCCGACCACGTTGTCGTAGAGGATCGTCAGGCGGATTTCGCCGGCATCCGCCGGCATGGACGAGAAGAGGCCTGGGCAGGCAAGAAGGGTCAAGAAAAACAATTCCATTCTCATGATCATCTCCCCCGCCATTGTAGCGCGGGTCAAAAAAATTGCAAATCCCGGTTGGATTGTCAAGGCGAATGGTCTACGATGCATATCACAAGGAGGAGCCATGAGCGAACTGGAGAAAAAGATCTGGGGCATCCTCGGCCGGGAGCAGGTCGCGGCGCTGGCCACGATCGGCGACGACGGCGGCCCCTGGGTGCGCTACGTGACATTGCGCGCGGAAAAGGACTTCATTCTGCACTTTTGTACCGGACTCTCCACGCGCAAGGCGCGGCAGATCGCCGCCAACCCCCGGGTGCACCTGACCTGCGGCAACCTGCAGCCGCCGGATGACTCGGCCTTCCTGCAGATTGCCGGCCGCGCCGGGATCCGCTCCGACGCAGCGACCCGGGCCAAATACTGGCAGGAGGGGTGGCGGCGCTATTTCACCGGGCCTGAGGATCCCGAGTACGTCATGGTATTCGTCACGCCGTCCGTCATCGAATACAACGCGCCAAGGGCGTTCACGCCCGAGGTCTGGGCGAAGCAGAAGTCAGACGACAGAAAACAGACGTAAGATGATTGAATTCAGACGCTAGATGCTAGACGCTAGTGGTTAGCAAGATAGAATCCCGGGAATCACATGCTCCTTTCTTTTCTTGCTAACGTCTGACGTCTAACGTCTAACGTCTAACGTCTGACATCGGACGTCTGTCATCTGACGTCTAACGTCTAACGTCTGTTATCTGACGTCTTTTTTTTCACTTTTTTCTTCTGGACCGAAAAACCGAACTTGCCGATGTAGCGGCCCATCTCGTAATAGTGGCCGTGGCAATAGCAGAGCGGCCGGGCGGCGGCGAGGTTGAAATACCCGGTCTTGGCGTCGAAATATGCGGGATCGGCATGGACGGCCAGGATCTCGGCGATGAACAGGTGGTGGCTGCCCAGTTCGCGCACCTCGCGCACCCGGCACTCGAGGTTGACCGGAGACTCGGCGATTAGCGGCGCCGCGACGAGCTTGGCCGCCAGCGGCGTCAGCTTCATCTCCCTGAACTTGTCGACGTCGCGGCCGCTCTTCACCCCGCACCAGTCGACGGCGCGGGCCATGGCCGCCGTGGTCAGGTTGATCACGAATTCGCCGCTGGCGCGGATCAGGTCGAAAGAATGGCGTTGCGGCCGCAGGGCGATGGTGCACATCGGCGGCTCGGTGCAGCAGACGCCGGTCCAGGCGACGGTGATCAGGTTCGGTCTTGCGCCAAGCTTCCCGCAGCTGACCAGCACGGCCGGCACAGGATAGAGCATGGTGCCCGGCTTCCACAGCAGTTTTTTCGTTCCGCGGTTCATGGCACCCTCCCTGCGCTGGACTCTATCATAGCCGCCGTGGCGGTGTAAAGCAATTGGAATCCGGCAGCATGGTCCATGGTCGCTCCGGCCATAGGGACACGATCCCAGTGTATACTACCGCGAACGCTCGCGCCCGGAGGATTTTCCCCTGAGAAACAGCGGCCGCGCTTTTCCTGCCGACCATTTTTGCCCCGGCCTGCCGGATCGGCTCCCGGTTCTTCCAGCCTTTTCGCCGGCAACGGCTTGGAGTATACTGACCCGGCCGGAACAAATGGAGGCGATGACCCATGGCACTGCTCAGCGTGAAGGACGCCTGCGTCGGCTACGGCGGTTTCCTGCTGCTCGACCATATCGACCTGAACATCGAGCGCCACGAGCGGGTCTGCCTGCTGGGGCGCAACGGCAGCGGCAAGACCACGCTGATGAAGCTGATCAACGGCGAGATGGCCCCGGACAGCGGCACGGTCAGCCGCGGCCAGGGCCTCGCCACCTCCCGCCTCGACCAGGAGATTCCCGCCGGGATTGCCGGCACAGTCATCGACATCGTCACCTCCGGCCTGGCGGCCAAGGGCAGGCTGCTCGCCGACTACCACCACGCCGGCGCCCAGCTGGCCGAGGCCCGGGGAGAAGATCCCCGGCTCATGGGCCGCCTGGAGCGCCTGGGGCGCCAACTGGACGCCGAGAACGGCTGGGAGGTCCACCGCCAGGTCGACCAGGTCATCGCCAGGATGCAGCTGCCCGCCGAGGCCGAGTTCAGCGCCCTCTCCACCGGCTTGAAGCGACGCACCCTGCTGGCCAGGGCGCTGGTATCCGAGCCGGACATCCTCATGCTCGACGAACCCACCAACCACCTGGACATCGACGCCATCGCCTGGCTGGAAAATTTCCTGGCCGCCTACGCCGCCACGGTCGTCATCGTCACCCACGACCGCCGGCTGGTGCAAAAACTGGCCAGCCGCATCATCGAGATCGATCGCGGCCGCCTCCTCGACTGGCAGTGCGACTACCCGACTTTCCTGAAGCGCAAGCAGGAAAGCCTGGAGAACGAAGAGGCGCAAAACCGGCTCTTCGACAGGAAGCTCACGGTCGAGGAGGCCTGGCTGCGCCGGGGAGTCAAGGCGCGCCGCACCCGCGACCAGGGCCGCGTCAACATGCTGCTGAAAATGCGCGCCAAGCGCCGGCTGCGCCAGGAGCAGGCCGGCGGGGTGAAGATGACCCTGCAGGAGGGCAAGCGCTCGGGCAACCTGGTCATGGCCGCGGAAAATCTCGGCTACCGGTATCCCGATAAAACGGTGGTCCGCGGCCTGACGACAGTGATCCTGCGCCAGGACCGCGTCGGCATCATCGGCCCCAACGGCTGCGGCAAGACCACCCTGCTGCGGCTGCTGCTCGGCGAACTCCCGCCGCAGCAGGGGCGTGTGCGCCTGGGCAGCAACCTGGAGGTCATCTATTTCGACCAGCTGCGCGATCAGCTCGATGCCGAGAAAACGGTCTTCGACAACGTGGCCGGCGGCAATGACACGGTGACCCTCAACGGCGTCCCGCAGCACGTAATCGGTTACCTGCAGAATTTCCTGTTCACCCCCGAGCGGGCGCGGACCCGCGTCAAGTCACTTTCCGGGGGCGAGCGCTGCCGGCTGCTGCTGGCGCGCCTTTTCACCCGGCCCGCCAACGTCCTGGTCATGGACGAGCCGACCAACGACCTCGACATCGAGACCCTGGAACTGCTGGAAGAGCTCCTCCTTGATTTTAAGGGCACGCTGCTGCTGGTGAGCCACGACCGGGCCTTCCTGAACAACGTCGTGACCAGCACCCTGGTTTTCAGCGGCGCCGGGAAGATCGAGGAATTCGTGGGCGGCTACGACGACTTCCTGCGCCAGAAACAGGCCGCCGCGGTCCCGGCCGCGGCGCAGCCTGCGGCGAAACCGCCGCGCAAGCGCTCGCCGGCGGTCAAGATGAGCTTCAAAGAGGAGAGGGAATTGCTGTCGCTGCCGTCATTTCTGGAGAAACTGGAAACGGAAAAAAAGGACCTGCTCCTCTCCCTGGCCGACCCCGCTTTTTACCGCGGCGCAGGCGGCCGGGTCGCTGCCGCCAATGCCCGCCTGCAGGAGCTGGAGAACGATCTGCACGCCGCCTACCTGCGTTGGGAACTCCTCGAGGAAAGAAAAGCGCAGTCCCAGGCCGCCGGCAGGAAGATCACGCCCTGATCCGGGTCGCGATTCGCGGCCGGTCCCCCTTTTGCAAAAAAAAACCCCGCCCGAACGGGCGGGGTTTTTTTTCAAAAACAGGTCGGTTCGGAGAACCTCCTTCTGCCTCAATAATAGGTGCAGCGGGTGGCGCCGTAGCCCACCTGGCTGCAGCCGTACTTGATCCACATGTAGCCGCTCTCGCCCCAGCTCG
>CAZLSH010000019.1:12275-31238 GCA_964562095.1 uncultured Clostridia bacterium
CGTGCCCCAGGAGTTCTTCAGCCTCCAGGCGCCCCGGGCATCGTCCCAGCCGCAGAGGATGATGGCGTGGTTGGGCGAGTAGTTCTGGCAGCTGGCGAAGGTGCCGCTCTTGTAGGCCTGGAAATAGCTGTTGACATAGACCGCGGCGGCGACGCAGCCGTAGTTGTAGATGGCGGTCTTGATGCTGGTCACGTTGTTGCTGACGCTGCCGTAGGAATAGATCTTGTAGCGCGTCGGGTAGCTGCAGTACGTGCAGGGGGCGTCGACGGCCTTGTAGGGGAAGCAGCTCTCCAGGATGGCGCCGGGATTCTTGACCATGCCGAAGGCGAACCAGCCGCCGTCGCAGCCGTAACCGTAGCTGTTGCAGGAGACCAGGTACTGTTCCGACAGGTCGTAGGTCACGCCCTTGCGTTTCTTGATCGCCGCTTCGGTGGCGCCGATGGTGGCGAACGCCCAGCACGAGCCGCAGCTGCCCTGGTTCTTGATGGGGGTGGCATACCCCATGTAATACGTGGGCAGCGCCGCCAGCGACGCGCCGTCGTCGCACTCGGCCTCGAGGTCGTAATCATCCGGCTTCAATTCCGGCTTGAAGGTGCACAACTGGTCGATGCTGTACTGCATCGCCTCGTTGACGTCGATCTCGAAGTCCCAGCCGTTGGCGCGGATCTCGGCCCGCATCTGGGCGATGTCGTTGCGGATCTTCTGCCGCCGTGCTTCCTGGTTGTACTGCTGGATCTCGATTCCTCCCTGGATCGCAGGCAGGAACGCGAAGACCACGAGCACGACCAGAGCCAGTCCACCTAGTACCCATTTCCTCTTCATGTTGCTTCTTTCTCCTTTCTCCAAAAAATTTTATGGAAAATCGTTTCCATAATCTGTAGAGGTGGGACGAATGCGAGGGTCATCGCGCCGATGATAGAAGTTCAATATCCGCGATGCAATACAGCCCAGGGATGATTTTCGGTTGTATTTTGCATTTTTTTCGCCTACAACGAAAGTTGTATCAAATCGCCTGCAACCAGGGAAATAAATGTTCCGAAAATCCTGATGCCGCCGAAGCGCCTATGAGGACAGCATCGCGACGATCGCCTCCAGCCCCTGCCGGTCCTCCTCGTCGAACTGATCCGGCTTGTCGCTGTCGACGTCGAGGACGGCGACGATCGCCCCGCCCGCATCGCGCACCGGCACGACGATCTCCGACAGCGAGCGCGCGTCGCAGGCGATATGGCCGGCGAAGCGGCGCACGTCGGGAACGATCACCGTATCCCCGCCGGTGACGGCGGCCCAGCACACGCCCCGGTTGCGGGCCAGCACCTGGCAGGCGAGCGGGCCCTGGTAGGGGCCGACGACCAGGTCGCCGTCGACCAGGCGGTAGAAACCGCACCAGAAGTAGTGAGCGAACTTGTGATACAACAGGGCGGAGACGGTGGCCATGCGCGCCTGCGTGTCGGCGGTCTTGCCCAGCAGCCCGGCCAGCTGCTCGCGCAAGCGGCCATAGCGGGCGAGTTTTTTACCTTGATCCATGAGTTTCCCTCCGGGCGGTGCGGCCTCCAACTGAGGGCCAGCGGTAATGGCGGCCGGTGCCGCGTCCCAGCACGATGCGGCAGGCCCTGGCCGCCACCTTTTCGGGCGCGACCGGTTTCACCCGCGGGTGGCGAATGGCGGCGCCGGCCAGGGTGGGGGGAGAAAACACGTTGAAGCGGACGCCGGGATGGGCATCGGCCAGGGAGCGGCTGAGCAGCGGCAGGGCGTTCTTGGCCGTGGCAAAGGCCAGGACCTTGCGGAAAGGCCGGGCCCGGCCGGTATCCTCGAAGGCGATGAAGAGCGCCGAGCGCAGCCTGGCCCGGGCCAGGAGGTGGCGGGTGATGTCCAGCGCCGGCTGCAGATGGGCCTGGCAGGCCGCCAGCAGGTCGGCGCCGGTCACCTCGGCGGTGGCCTTCTCCACGATCGGACCGTAGTTATGGACCACGCAGCCGCAGCCGGCGAGGGCTTTGGCATGCCGTTCAAGAAATGCCGCCGTTCCCGCGACGCAGGAAAAATCTCCGGCCAGCCAGTGGACATTTCCGCTTTCCTCTCCCCGCTGGCGATGGTACTGCGCCAGCACCCGGAGTCCCCTGCCGGCGAACTCGCGCACCAGGGCGCGGCCCAGGAGGCCGGAAGCGCCGGTGATCAGGACGGTTTCACACATGAGAAAGAGACGTCAGACGACAGACGTTAGACGTCAGCAAGAAATAAAATGGCATTGAATGATTGATAATGGCCGCTTCTCCGGCTAACGTCTGACCTCTGACGTCTAACGTCTTATTGATCATTCATGACCTACGAAATCGTCCGCTTGCATAGTTCTACTGTATTGTGCATCAGCATGGTCACCGTCAGCGGCCCGACGCCGCCCGGCACCGGGGTGTAGTGGGCGGCCTTGGCGAAGGCCTGGTAATGGATGTCGCCGGTGATGACCGTTCCCTTTTTCTTGAAGGCGTCATAAAGCGAGCGCGGGCAGAACTTGTCAAAATCCTCCTCGCGGCTGATGTGGTTGATGCCGACATCGATCAATACGGCGCCCGGCCGGACCATCTCGGCGCTGATGAAGCCGGGCTTGCCCACGGCGGCGACGACCAGGCCGGCATCGCGCAGGATGGCGGCCAAATGAACGGTGCGCGAGTGGCATAGGGTCACGGTGGCGTTGCGGTTGGCCAGCATGGCCGCCATGGGCTTGCCCACCAGGAAGCTGCGGCCGACCACGACGGCGTTCATCCCGGCCGGGTCGATGGCGTAATGATCGAGGAGCTTCATGACCCCCAGGGGGGTGCAGGGAAAAATGCGGCCGCGGTTCTGCAGGATCAGGCCCTGGTTGAGCGGGTGGAAGGCATCGACGTCCTTGTCGGGGGAAATGCGGTCCAGGATGCCCCAGGCATCGATATGCCCGGGCAGCGGCATCTGCACCAGGATGGCGTGGGTCAGAGGATCGGCATTCCTGGCCGCGATGATCGCGGCGAGCTCCTCCTCGGTCACCCCGGCCGGGAGCATGACCTGTTCGGAGCGGATGCCGAGCTTTTCGGCCAGCTTGCTTTTCGCCTGCACATAGGAGCGTGAGGCGGGGTCTTCGCCGGCCATGATCACGGCCAGGCCCGGGACAACGCCGTTTTCACCCTTCAGTTGCTCGACTTCCAGGCGGACTTGCTCCTGGATCTCTTGGGCGACCGACTTTCCGTCCAGAATGGCCATGGTTTCCCCCTTGTTCAGATGATTGGAAAAGAATGCCCTAATCCAAAAGGTGCGAAACGAGCCCGTCCTTGAGCTTGGGCTCGAACCAGGTCGACTTGGGAGGCATGATCTTGCCGGCATCGGCCACGGCGAAAAGCTGTTCGATGGTGGTGGGACGCAGCGAGAAGGCGACGGCGAATTGGCCGCTGTCAACCTTCTTTTCCAGCTCGGCCGTGCCGCGGATGCCGCCGACGAAGTCGATGCGCTTGTCGGTGCGCGGGTTGTGGATGCCCAGCAGCGGGTCGAGCAGGCTGTTCTGCAGGATGGAGACGTCCAGCGAGGCGATGGCGTCGGCGGCGTCGAAGCTGCCGGGCTTGGCGCGCAGGCGGTACCACTTGCCCGCGATGTAGAGGCAGAACTCCTGGGGACGGGACGGCACCTTTTCGCCGGCCTCTTCGTAGTCGAAGCGCTCGGCGAGCTTGGCAAAGAACTCGGCCTGGCGCATGCCGTTCAGGTCCTTGACCAGGCGGTTGTAGGGCAGAATTTTCATCTGGTTGTCGGGGAAAATGACGGCGAGGAAAAAATTGTATTCCTCGTCGCCGCAGTGGGCCGGGTTCTGCTGCTGGCGCTGGGCCTTGATCCTGGTGGCGGCGGCGGAGCGGTGATGGCCGTCGGCGACATAAAGGACAGCCAGCTTGCGGAACTCCTTCTGGATGGCCGCGATGAGCTTCTCGTCGTCGACGACATAAAAGATGTGGCGCACGCCGTCGTAGGTGGAGATGTCGTTCTCCGCTTCCCCGGCCATCGCCTTCTCGATCAGCTTGTCGATTGCCCGGGTGCGCTTGTAGGTCAGGAAGACCGGCCCGGTCTGGGCGTTCAGGGTCTCGATATGGCGCTGGCGGTCGCGCTCCTTGTCCTCGCGGGTCAGCTCGTGCTTCTTGATCACATCGTCCTGGTAATCCTGGCAGGAGGCGCCGGCGACCAGCCCGACCTGCACGTGCTCGCCCCAGATCTGCTTGTAGATATAGAAACACTTCCTTGCGTCCTGCTGCAGGGCTTTTTCGCGAATGAAGCGGGTGAAGTTCTCCTTGGCCTTGGCGTACACCTCATCGGCGTAGAGATCGGTGCCGGCCGGCAGGTCGATTTCGGGCTTGCCGATATGCAGGAAAGAATAGGGGTTGTCCTTGGCCAGTTCGCGCGCCTCATCGGAACTGAGGACATCGTACGGCGGAGCGGCGATCTTTTCGGCCAGGTCCTTCCTGGGTCTGATCCCCTGAAACGGTTCTATGCGTGCCATGATTGCGATCCTCCTGAGGTGATGAAATATGATTGTATAAGATTGGGCCGAGTCCGTCAACAGGTTCGAGGTAGGGGCGCGGTCATCGCGCCCAATATAGATGCCTGATCCCAGGGGCGGGAAAACCCCGCCCCTACGGCCGATTCAATTGATCCTGGGAGCCTGGTATTCCTTGTCCGGGTCCAGCTTATGGACGTACGGCCCATCCCACAGGGAGAGGAACAGCCGGTCAAGCACGCGAGCGATGTCGCACCGCCTGAGCACGACCTCGACGTTGCGCGAAAGGAAGAAATAGTCGTGGCCCCAGTTGCTCGTCCCGACCCAGCAGATATCGTCGTCGACGCGCATGACCTTGGAGTGGATGACGCGGGCATAGGGGATGAAGCCGCGGGCGGCCGGCGGGATCACGGCGAAGCGGACCTCGATGTTGGGCACCCGCGCCAGGTCCCTGAGACCGGCGAGCGCCGGGGGACGCAGGTTCCAGTCCGATACCAGCAGGCGCACGCTTACGCCGCGGCCCGCCGCCCGGCGCAGCGCCTGGTCGATGAGGATGAACCGCCCGCCATCGCCTCCCCCAGGCGCCGTCACGCTGTAGGAGAGCAGCTGAACCGAAATCCGCCGGCGGGCATTGTCCAGCAGCCCGATCAACTCCTCCAGGGCGTTGCCGACCCCGGGCGGATTGAATTCCGCCGGGCTGGCCACGAGCCGGGCTTCGGCGGCGAAACGGAAGGGCGGCGCGCTCGCCAGTCCGCCGTAGGCCGCGGCATCGCCGCCGCTGTGGCGCCAGTCGGCTTCAAAAATTCCGGTCAATGCCCGGGCGAATCGCGAATCGCGGATGCGCAGGCCGGTCTCGTGGATATGGGACAGCGCCCGCCAGTCGAAGTTCTGGCTGCCGACGCATGCCTGGCGGCCGTCGACGACGAAGTACTTGGCGTGCAGGATGCCGCCGTTCAGCTTCCGCCAGTCGAAGCGGCGCGTCTCGATGCCCGGCTTGCCCTCGAGCCGGGCCAGGGTTTCGGGGTAGGTCCCGGCCATGCCCGCGTCGCTGAGGATGCGCACGCGCACCCCGCGGCGGCCGGCGGCGAGGATCCCGGCGATGACCGGCTCCAGGGCCGAGCCCGGTTCGGTCGACAGGTAGAACTCGGCGATGTCCAGCGAGCGCCGCGCCGCCGTGATCATCTCCAGCCAAACCGCGGCGGCGTCGCGCGTGCCGGCGCGCGAGATGGCTGTTTCGACGGGGATCGAAGTGACCACCTCGAAATCGACTGTTCCGGCCGGCACAGGAATTGCCGCGGCCAGGAGCAGGAGGAGAGCGCAGACGCCGCGCCGGGTCATGGCCGCTCCGCGATCAGCTCCGAGACGGCGACCGGCCCGCCCTTGCGGTTTTTCCCCCGGTAGCGGAGGAAGAGGCCATCGCTATTCCGGTACCAGTAGTCGCCGTGCCAGAAAACCGAGAGCAGCCCGCTCAGCGAGATGCGCAGGTGGACGGCTGACTCCCGCTTCCCGGCGATCCCGACCGTTTCTTCCCCCTTGCGCGTCACGGTCATTTTGCCGATCTTCAACTCGCCGGGCCCCTGCGTGCCGATGGAGCGGAAGGCCATGCTTTTCTTCCCTGACAGGACGAACGGCCCCAGCCCCATCTGGAACAGTTGGTTCCAGGGCGCTCCGGTTGCGGAGAATTTTTTGGCGACCTTCTTCCCCTGGAAGGAGCCGGCGAGAACGATGGCCTCCCCCTGTACCGCGGCCGCCAGCTCCATCCGCCGCGCCGGGTCGCTGAAAGTCCATGCCAGGGTGGTGAGGTCGGCGGCGGTACTGAAGGTCTGCCGCACCGTGCCGCTCTCCCGCGTCGAGGCCAGCTCGACGTGAAAGCCGGTCCCCTGGGGACGCAGGGACAGGACATGGGTCGTGACGGCCGCGCCCTCCACCTCGCGGTAGGTCAGGATTTCGGCCGGCAACAGAACACCCAGGCTGACCAGCAATAAAAGGGGAAAACGCTTCATGATCTGATCATACCACAAGCGGTAAAGCAAAAAAAAAGGGCCCCGCGAACGGGGCCCTTTTCCAGTGTCCTTCAGGTCTTAATACATGCCGCCGCCCGGAGGCATGGCCGGGGCGGCTTCCTTCTCTTCCTTGATCTCGGCGACCAGCCCCTGCGTGGTCAGCAGCAGGCCGGCGACCGAGGCCGCGTTCTGCAGCGCCGTGCGCACGACCTTGGTCGGGTCGATGATGCCGGCCGCGATCATGTCGGCGTACTTTTCGTTCAGGGCGTCGAAGCCGTAGTTCTTGTTGCGGCCCGAGCGCACCTTCTCGACGATGATCGAGCCCTCAAAGCCGGCGTTGTTGACGATCTGCTTCAGGGGCATCTCCAACGACTTGGTCAGGATGTCGACGCCGAACTGCATGTCGCCGCCCGGCTTCAGCTTCTTCAGGTTCTGGGCGGCCTTGAGCAGGGCCACGCCGCCGCCGGGGACGATGCCTTCCTCGACCGCCGCCTTGGTGGCGTGCATGGCGTCCTCGACGCGGGCCTTCTTCTCCTTCATTTCCGTCTCGGTGGCCGCGCCGACCTTGATCACCGCCACGCCGCCCGACAGCTTCGCCAGCCGCTCCTGCAGCTTCTCGCGGTCGTAGTCGGAGGTGGTATCCTCGATCTGGCGCTTGATCTGGTTGATGCGCCCCTTGATGTCGTCATCCTTGCCGCCGCCCTCGACGATGGTCGTGTTGTCCTTGTCCACCGTCACTTTCTTGGCCGATCCCAGCCAGTCCAGGCCCACCGACTCCAACTTGACGCCGATCTCCTCGGAGATCACCTTGCCGCCGGTCAGGATGGCGATATCCTCGAGCATGGCCTTGCGGCGGTCGCCGAAGCCCGGGGCCTTGACGGCCACCACGTTCAGCAGGCCGCGGATCTTGTTGTACACCAGGGTGGCCAGCGCCTCGCCCTCGATGTCCTCGGCCACGATCACCAGCGGCCGGCCCGACTTGGCGATCTGCTCCAGCAGCGGCAGCATCTCGCGCAGGTTGGAGATCTTCTTCTCGTTGAGCAGGATCAACGGGTTCTCCAGCTCGGCGACCATCTTCTCGGAATCGGTCACGAAGTAGGCCGAGATGTAGCCGCGGTCGAACTGCATGCCCTCGACCATGTCCATGGTGGTGTCCAGGGACTTGGCTTCCTCGACGGTGATGACGCCGTCCTTGCCCACCTTGTCCATGGCCTCGGCGATGATTTCGCCGATCGAGACGTCGTTGTTGGCCGAGATGGAGCCGACCTGGGCGATCATCTTGCCCGAGACCTTCTGGCTCATCTTCTTCAGGTCATTGACCACATGCTCCACGCCGGCATCGATGCCCTTCTTGATCAGGGTGGGATTGGCGCCGGCGGCGACCATCTTCAGCCCCTCGGTGTAGATGCTCTGCGCCAGCACGGTGGCGGTGGTGGTGCCGTCGCCGGCGATATCCGAGGTCTTGGACGCCACTTCCTTCACCATCTGCGCGCCCATGTTCTCCAGGGGATCCTTCAGGTCGATTTCCTTGGCCACGGTGACGCCGTCCTTGGTGATGGTCGGCGAGCCGAACTTCTTCTCCAGGACGATATTGCGCCCGCGCGGGCCCAGCGTCGCCTTGACCGTATCCGCCAGCTGGTTGACTCCGTTCAGGAGCTTCTTCCTGGCTTCTTCGCCCAAAATGATTTCTTTAGCCATGTTTCCTCCTATTTTCTTACTTGACCACGGCCAGCAGGTCGGACCGGGAGATGACCAGGTGCTTCTTGCCGCCGATCTTGATCTCCTGCCCGGCATACTTGCCGAACAATACCTTGTCGCCGACCTTCAGCAGTTCCTTGAGAGGCTTGCCTTCTTTGAGGTCGAAGTCATAACCCATGGCCTTGACGACACCCATCATGGGTTTTTCCTTGGCCGTGTCGGGAATGACAAGGGAGCCGACTTTTTCCTCTTCTTCGATCGGTTCGACCAGAACTCGGTCATCCAAAGGTTGCAAATTCATTATAAACCTCCTTAATCTGGTTTATTTTCTGTAAAATTAGTATAGATCAATAATCATCGCTTGTCAACCACCTAATATTTTATTTATCAAAATTATATGAGTGTGGTTATATAAAGGTAAAAGTAGTCAGTAGACAGTAATTAGTAACCAGTAGCGGGATAATTTCCCTATCTATCATAAAAACAACTACTCGTATTCAGTTTTTTCTACTAACTACTATCTTCTAACTACTCACTACTTGGTTTTTCATCGATCTTGCATTTTTCTTCCCTTCCGCCCTGCACCTTACGCCCTACGCCTAGTTCACCCCAACCAAACAATCACAATAATTAAGGAAAATATGGTGATGGGTATCCCCGCCCTGGCGTGCTCCCTGAAACGGATGGCGACCCCGTATTCGCGGGCGCCTTCGATGACGATCAGGTTGGCGATGCTGCCGATGGTGATCAGGTTGCCGGCGAACGTGCTGGCCAGCCCGCTGACCACCCACTGCAGCGGCTGCAGCGGGTCGAGGAACTTGAGCAGCAGCATGACGGCCGGCACGTTGCTCACCAGGTTGCTGAGCAGGGCCGCCAGCCCGGTGAGGTGCCAGGCGCTGTCCAGAGACAAACCCTGCATGGCCAGTCCGGCCATCAGATTCTGGGGCAGCCTCACCGCCGCGATCCCGGCCATGACGATGAACAGGGCGCAGAACAGGGTGATCAGGTGCCAGTCGACCAGACCGAGGAGCGAGCGGGTCTTCATGCGCCGGCTGCACAGGAGGAAGCCGGCCAGGGCAATGGCCGAGAGCTCGCGGGGCAGCTTCGTCAGGAACAGGGCGATGAGAACCAGGACCACGATCAGCCCCTTGGCGGTCTGGTGGCGGCTGAACGCCGGATAGGCCCGGTCCGGTGAATTGCCGGCATCGACGCGAACCGGCAGGTGCCGGCGGTAGAGCCAGAACAGGATGGCATAGGCTCCGGCCAGCGAAACCAGCACCGGCGGCAGGCAGGCGCGGGTGAAAGCCAGGAAATCGAGCTTGCCCACCTGCGCCAGCAGCATGTTTTGCGGGTTGCCGATGATGGTCGCAGCCGAGCCGATGTTGCTGGCCATGGCCAGGCCGATCAGGTAGGGCACGGGATTCAGCCGGGCCTCGAGGATGGCGGCGCAGAGAATCGGGGTGAAGGCCAGGCAGACGATATCGTTGGTCAGGAATGCCGACAGTAAGGCCGCCACTCCCATCACCGCCGCCAGGAACAGGCGCGGCCTGGCCAGCAGCCTGGTCAGGCGTATAGCCACCCGCGTGTAGAAGCCGCTGAGCTTGAATTGCGCCGATATGACCATCAGGGCGTACAGCAGGAGGATGGTCGGCGTGTCGATGGCGTCGAAGGCCTGGCCGGTGGTCAGGACCTTGGCCGCGACCATGGCGATGGCGCCGAGCAGCGCGATCCCCGTGCGGTCGAGGGCCAGTCCCGGTATGCCGCCGACCGCCACCCCGGCGTAGGTGACCAGGAAGATCCCCAGGGCTACCTGTTCCATCCGGATTTCCTGTCATGACGCATTTTCCCACTTGTATCACCGGGGATGGCGTGTGTCAAGGAAGAACGGCTGTTCGTTCTTCGACGTTCGACGTTCGACGTTTAAAAAGCCATTTGCTTGTCCATTAAAATATTTTCCTGGTATCCGCATGAATGCAAGGACAATTGAGCAGGAGTATCCTTTCAAGGATTTCTTGCTTCTTTAACCTCGAACTTCGAACTTCGAACGTCGAACCCCTGGAGCTGAGGGCCCTGTTGATGTCCTTGACACATCCGGCTATCCACGGTAAATTGGAGCCATGCAAAAATGGCCGCTGCAGTTGGGTAAATTCCTGTTCAAGTTCCGCAGCTTCACTCCCCTGCCCCTGATCCTGCTCACGTTCATTTTCTTCAGGCCCCTTTCGGCATCCCCGCTCTGGACCTTCGCCGGGCTGGCCATCGCCTTCCTGGGCGAGGGCCTGCGCATCGCCAGCGTCGGCTTCGCCGGCAGCGGCACGTCGGGGCGCGAGAGCTTTCTCAAGGCCGACAGCCTGAACACCAGCGGGCTGTACTCGCTGGCGCGCAACCCCCTCTACTGGGGCAACCTGCTGATCTTCGCCGGGCTGCTGGGCGTATTCGCCAATCCCTGGGCCCTGGCGCTGTTCATCGTTTTTCTCTTCCTGCAATATCATTTCATCGTGTTGGCCGAAGAATCGTACCTGCGGGAGCGGCACGGCGCGGCCTACCTGGAATACTGCGACAGGGTTCGCCGCTGGCTGCCGCGCTTCGACCGCTGGCTCGCCCCGGCCGCGCGCTGCGACTGGAAAAAGGTATTTTTCAAGGAGAACGATTCCTGCTTCAACCTGCTGATGGCGGCGCTGCTGATCCTGGCCTGGAAGGAAAAATACTTTTCCGGGATGATCCGCCAGCCCCTGTTTTTCGCCGGCGCGGGACTGGCCCTGATCCTGTTTTATGCCTGGGTGAAATTTCTGAAGAAAAAGCACGCAGCCAAAACCGCGATTTAGAAATTCCTGATGATCTTCTCGATCAGCGCCGAACTGGAATAATTCCCCGACAGCTTGAAAATGACGAGCCGGCCGCCGCGGGCCTCGACCTCGGCGCGGCCGACGACGTCGCCGGGAGCGTAGTCTCCCCCCTTGACCAGGACATCGACGCGGTCCAGCGCCCGGATCAGTTCCAGCGGCGTGTCCTCGGCGAAGGGGATGAGGACATCGACGCATTGCAGGGCGGCGAGGACTTCCAGGCGCTCGTTCAGGGGAAATATCGGCCGCTTCTCCCCTTTCAGCCGCCGCACCGAGGCATCGTCGTTGACGCCGACCACCAGCAGGTCGCCCTGGCTGCGGGCATATTCCAGCAGTTCGACGTGCCCGGGGTGGAGCAGGTCGAAGACGCCATTGGTGAAAACGACTTTCTCACCCCTCCGCTCCGCGAGCCGGCGGGCGAGGGCGAGACGGTCCTCATGAATTTTCATCTTTTTGGAAGACGATGCCGCCGGAGAACCGCCAGCGGTGCGGGATGCGGGCGATGCCCACGTCGCGGTGACTGGAGGTGACCCGGAAGGTGTACTGGAAGTGATGGTAGTCGAAGGGATAGCCGTCGCGCTTGTGCGCGGCGATGTCGAGGAAGTAAGTGCCGTTGACCAGGCCCAGCTTCGGTATATCCAGGCGCACCTTGGCGCTGCCGGACAGTGATTTGGACAGGAAGTTCTCCAGCAGGGTGTTGGAGCCGTAGACCTGGATGCCCTCGCTGTTGAAGACGCCGATGCCGAAAACGAAGTCTTTCTGGGGCTCGCGGGCCTGGACGGCAAACTCGATCACCAGGGGCTCGTTGGCCTGGAAAATGTACTTTTCCTTGCCGCTGCGGGCGAACATCCTGACCTGCGAGATCTCGATCTCCCGGCTGCCCCAGCGCTTCTCCATGTCCGGCGCTTCTTCCTTTTCCGCTTGCGGAGCCGCGGCAGGCGGAGCCGCGCCCGGCTGCGCCGCAGGGGCCTGCGCGGCGGCGGCCGCATTCGCCGTCTGCTGCGCCGACGCCTCCTCTTTTTCGTGCTGCATCTTGGACTTGTCTTCGTCCTTCATTCCCACATAGGCCAGGTAGGCGTCAACGACGCGCTTGGGATAACCGCGCATCTCCACCAGGCCCTTCTTGATCCAGATGACCTCGTCGCAGATGCGCTCGATGGTCGAAAGGTCGTGGGAAACGAAGATGATGGTCTTGCCGTGGCGGCGGAATTCGTTGATCTTGTCCAGGCACTTGGGGACGAACGAGGCGTCGCCGACGGCCAGCACCTCGTCGATGAGCAGGATGTCGGGATTGACGTTGATGGCGATGGAGAAGCCCAGGCGCATGAACATGCCCGAGGAATAGCTCTTGACCGGGTTGTCGATGAACTCCTCCAGCTCGGCAAAGCGCACGATCTCCTCGTACTTTTGCTGGATCTCCTTGCGGCTGAGGCCCAGGATGACGCCGTTGATGAAGATGTTCTCGCGCCCCGAGATCTCGGGGTGGAAGCCGGCGCCGAGCTCGATCAGCGCCGAGATGCGGCCCTGCGTCACCACCTCGCCGGCGGTGGGCTGGCTGATGCCGGCCAGGATCTTCAGCAGCGTGCTCTTGCCCGAGCCGTTTTCGCCGATGATGCCCAGGGTGCGCCCGGCCTCGAGCTCGAACGACACCCCGCGCAGGGCCTCGAAGCGCTCGCCGACCTGGATGTCGCCGAACAGCGTCTTGTTGACCAGGGCGCTCTTGATGGTCAGGAACTTGTGGCTGTCGGCGTGCTTCTTGTAGAACTTGAAGACGTCGCGGACCCGCACGGCTTCCACGTCAGACCTCTTCCACGAACGTGTCGCGCAGCTTGTCGAAGAGCAGGTAGCCCAGGTAGAAGAACAGCAGCCCGACCAGGATGGTGATGGAGAAGCGCTTGTAGTGGGGCAGCGAGCCCATGAAGAAGGAATAATGGTACGACTCGATGATGTGGGTCATGGGGTTCAGGTTGAGGACAACCTGCAGCGCCTTGGGCACCGACTCATAGGGGTAGATGATCGGGGTGGCGAAGAACCACAGCGTGATCAGGTTGGCGAGGATGTCCTTGATGTCCTTGAAGTGCACGGTCAGCGCCGATACCAGGAAGCAGAGCCCGAGGGTGAAAATGTACTGCGCGATCAGGCTGATCGGCAGGAACAGGACCCAGGGGGTGAGCGGCTTGCCGAAGAGAATGAAAAAAGCGATCAGCACGGGCAGCCCGAAGATGAAATGGATCATGTTGGTAGTCACCACCATGATCGGCAGCACCTCGACCGGGAACTTGATCTTCTTGATCAGCGCCCCCTGCACCGACAGGACGTTGGCCGACTCGAGCAGCGAGGAGGAGAACCAGGTCCAGGGCAGGATGCCGTTGAACAGGAACAGGGCGTACATCCACTTGTTGCCCTCGAAGCCGGGGGCGCGGGCGCCGCCGATGATGAAGCCGAAGACCACGGTGTAGACGATCATCAGCAGCAGCGGGTTGATCAGGCTCCAGAAGAAGCCGAGCACCGTGCCGCGGTAGCGCGCCTTCAGCTCGCGCGAGACCAGGGTGGCGATCAGCTCGCGGTGGCGGATGATTTCCTTCAGTTTTTGGAGCATCGGGTTTCCGAGTGGCATTATACCCCAAAATCGGCCTGGGCTGAAGTGAATTCAAAACTATTTGCGGATTGGCGCCCTCCCCGGAAAGCAGGCGCTGCAAGTTGCATATTTTTTCTATTGTTATTAGAATCATTGACAAAGGGAATGGTGGGGGGATGAAGAATCAGGACCCGGAAAGCGGAGACAAAGACCTCTTGGAAGAAAACCGGCGCCTGGGCAGGGAAAACCTTCGCCTGCAGCGCGCGGTCGAGGAGCTGGGGATCCTCAACGAGATCGCCACGGCCATCAATTCCACGCTGGCGCTGGAAAAGATCCTCGACCTGATCACCCAGCGCTGCGTCCACCATCTGCGCGCCGAGCAGGGGGCGGTGCTGCTCCTGGAGGAGCACAAGGAGGAGCGGCCGTTCCAGACCCTTTGCCGGTTCGGCGACACCAGCCACAAGCGCCTGCCCTTCCGCCTCGACGACCAGCTGGCGGGCTGGATGCTGAGGCACCGCTCGCCGCTGCTGATCAACGACCTGGGCAGCGACCCGCGCTTCGCCACCGGGGCCGGCGATATTTTTTCCGTGCATTCCCTGCTATGCGTGCCCATGGTCAGCAAGGGGCGCATGACGGGCCTGCTCGCCGTCTTCAACAAGAAGGCGGAAACGGGGTTCAGCCAGGACGACCAGCGCCTGCTCTCGATCATCGCCAGCGAGTCGGGCCAGGTGATCGAAAATGCCCGCCTGGCCGAGAAGGAGATGGCGCTGGTGCGCGTCCAGGAGGAACTGCATCTGGCCCAGGAGATGCAGAACCATCTCCTGCCCAAGGAGCCGCCGCGCCTGGCCGGCTACGACATCGCCGGCAGGAGCGTGCCGGCCAAGGAGGTCGGCGGCGACTATTTCGATTTCCTGGAGGTCGACGAAAAACGGCTGGTCTTCTGCCTGGGGGATGTCTCGGGCAAGGGGCTGCCGGCGGCCCTGCTCATGGCCAACCTGCAGGCCTCCGTGCGCAGCCAGGCCATAGCCGGCACCTCGGTGACCGCCTGCCTGGAGCGGGCCAACTCCCTCCTCTTCCGCAACACCAGCCCGGAAAAGTTCGCCACCCTCTTCTTCGGCTGCCTGGATACAATCGTCCACATCGTCCACTACTGCAACGCCGGCCACAACTATCCGCTGCTGCTGCGCGCCGGCGGCGAAACGCAACGCCTGAGCGCCGGCGGCCTGGCCCTGGGCTGCCTGGAGTCGTTCCCCTTCGAGGAGAGCCTGGCGGAACTGCGCCAGCGAGACCGGCTGATCGTATTTTCCGACGGCGTCAGCGAGGCGGTCAACGCCGCCGACAAGGAGTTCGGCGAGGAGCGCATCGCCGAGGTGGCCGCGGCTGCCCCAAGCGCTTCTGCCGTTGAGCTGATCGAAAAGATCCTGCAGGAGGTCGGCCGCCACGCCGCCGGTCAACCGCAGATGGACGACATGACCCTGCTGGTGATCCAGAGGGAATGATGCTCGGCCGCATGGTCTGCCATTACCTGATCCTGGAGAAGATCGGCCAGGGGGGGATGGGAGAAATATTTCTCGCCGAGGACACCAAGCTCAAGCGCCAGGTGGCATTGAAATTCCTGCCGCGGCAGATGACCGCCGATCCCGATGCCCGGGAGCGCTTCGAGCGCGAGGCCCAAGCGGCAGCCGCCCTGAACCATCCCAACATCGTCACCGTGCACGAGATCGGCGAGCACGAGGGCCAGATTTTCATCGCCATGGAATGCGTCGAGGGGCAGACGCTGAAGGAAATGATTTCAGGTTCCGTAGGGGCGAATAATTATTCGCCCCTACCCATCACCCAAGTCCTCGATATTGCCGCCCAGCTCGCCTCCGGCCTTGCCGCCGCCCATGCCCGGGGCATCGTCCACCGCGACATCAAGCCGCAGAACGTCGTCGTCGGCCCCGATGGCCGGGCCAAGATATTGGACTTCGGCCTGGCCAAGCTGAAGGGGGCATCGCCGCTGACCCGGAAGTCCTTCACTCACGGCACGGTGCACTACATGTCGCCGGAGCAGGGGCTGGGCCGGGAAATCGACGTCCGCAGCGACATCTGGTCGCTGGGCGTGGTGCTCTACGAAATGCTGGCCGGTACTCCCCCGTTCCAGGGCGAGTACGAGCAGGCGGTCATCTACGCCATTATCAACGAGGAGACGCCGCCGCTGCCCGAAGCCGTGCGGGTGGAGTGCCCTGGCCTGGAAGACGTCGTCCGCCGCTGCCTGGCCAAGAAGCGTCAGGACAGGTATCCGTCGGCAGAGGCCCTGATCGCGGCACTGCGGGAGTTGGTTGGAACCGGCGCGCCGCCCCGGCCGGAGAAAGTCCCGAAGCCTATGTGGCAACGGCGCGCCATCCTGACTGTGATCCCACTGCTGCTCATATCGGGCCTCCTGGGCACGCTGGCATTGAATCCGAAGGTGCAGGGCGGCCTGGCGCGGATTCTGGGGCTGGGCGGCAAGCCGCAGGCCAGACACATTGCCGTGCTGCCGATCCCGGGCAGCGGCGATGCCGATGCCCGGACCCTGGGCGACGGCTTCACTGCGGTCATCAGCGACAAGCTGACCTGGCTGGAAAAATTCCACGATTCGCTCTGGACCGTTTCGGCTGCGGATGTCTTCGCGCGCCGCGCCAAGCCTGCCCGGGAGCTTCAGCGCCTGTGGGGATGCAACCAGTTCGTCAGTGGCGACCTCCAGGCGGAGAAGAATTCGTTGCGCCTGAGGCTGGTTCTGCAGGATGCCATGACCGGCCGGCAAAGGAACCAGGTCGAACTCCAGGGCAGCCGGGCCAACCTTTCCATTTTTCAGGAGGGGCTCCTGCCCAAGCTTCTCGAGCTTCTCGGCCTGCCAGCCAGGCCGGGCGCCGACCGGGAGGTCAACTTCGGCGGGACGTCCATGCCGGGGGCATTCATCCTGTTCCTGAAGGGCCAGGGAGCGATCCAGGATGACAGGAACTCCACCGGCCTGGACCGGGGGATCTTCCTGCTGGAAAAGGCGCTGCAGCAGGATCGCCGCTACTTCCAGGCCCGCAGGGCGCTGGTCGCGGCCATGCTCGCCCGGGCCCGGCCGGGCCGGGATGAGGGATGGCTGCAGCGGGCGGAGGAGCAGGGGCGACTGCTCGTGCAGGGAGCCGACCGCTGGGCGCCGGCGCGATTGGCTTGGGCATGGCTTCTGGACGAGACCGATCGCAAAGCCGAGGCGCTGGAGGCCCTGCGGCAGGCGCTGCGCCTCGACGAACGCAGCTACCCGGCCTGCATTTCACTGGCCAAGGCCTGCGCCAGCGCAGGCAACAGCGGCGAAGCGGAGGAACTCTTCAAGCAGGCCATGCGCCTGCGCCCGGCCTATCCCGGCGCCATCGCCAATCTGGCCTATTTCTATTACACGAACGGCCGCTACGATGAGGCCCTGGAGGCGCAAAATAGAGCGATCGCGCTGGCCCCCGGCGATCTGGAGGGCTTCATCCTCATGGGCGGCATATACTGGAGCAAGGGCGACCAGGATAATGCCCGGCTCATGTTCGAGCGCGCCAACGCCATCGAGCCCAACGCCACCGCCCAGTCGAACCTGGCCACCATTTACTTTTTCTCCGGCGACTACCGCAAGGCCATGCCCCTGTTTCACGAGGTAGCCCGGAAAACCGGCAACCATGTCATGTGGGGCAACCTGGCCGACACCTTCCGGCAGTTGCCCGACCAAAAGCAAAAGGCCAGCGAAACATACGACAGGGCGATCGCCCTGGCCGAAAAACTCCTCGTTTCCACGCCGCAAGACGTCGATCTCATATCCTGCCTCGCCCGTTATTACGCCTATAAGGGCGAGAAACAAAGAGCCCTGGAGTGGATCGCCCGCGCCCGGGCCATGGCCCCGGCGAACCTGGAAATGATCCGCCGGGCCATCCTGGTCCATGAGGTGGTCGGGGAACGCTCCCGGGCCCTCGCGTCCTTCCAAGAGTACCGCGAGCGGCTGGGAAACCTGGAGCAGATTGAAAAGGAGCCCGACCTGGCTGCGCTGCGCAGCGACCCGGCATATGCCGAGATCGTCGCAGCAGGGAAGAATTAAGCCTAATGAATGAAAACCATTAGCCGCATTCCGGAGCCGCTTCCGGCCCCGGGGAGGAGGATAAAATGAAAAAAATCGCCACTGTCTTTTTGACAGCTTGCGTACTGCTCTGCCTGGCGACCGGACTTTTCGCAAAAGTATGGGAAATTCAGATCAAGGTCGAGAACGGAGCCATCGAAATGGGCGAGAAATACGCCTATGCCGTGCCAGAACGGGCCGTCATAAGATGGACATGCGATTCTCCGTTCTACATCGTATTCGACAGTTACGCCCCATTCGAAGAAGCCACGGTTTCCGAGCCGACGATTCCCAAAAACGTGAAAACGATCGTAAAAAAGGCCAAACCCGAAGCCAAACCCAATGTTGCGTACAAGTACACGATCGTCGTTTTCCCCGCTGACGGGCAAACACTGGCCCTCGACCCGGTCATCATCATCATCCCGCCGCGCATGTAAGGTCAAAAAGTCTTCCCCGCTTACTCCCCCGCCAGGATGCGCTCCATCTCCGGCGTGTAGACGCCCTTGTCCCTGAACAGGACCAGCGGGCGCTCGCGGCAGCAGCGGCCGTCGCTCTTGCCCAGCCGCATCAGCAGGCGGTCGGGCTTGGAATCGGCGAAAGGCTGGACCGGGCGGTAGGCGGCGGCGTGCAGGCCGCAGGCGGCGGCGGCCTCCAGCAGCTCTTCGCGCCGCGAGAACGGGAACACCAAAAACAGCCTGCCCCGGGGAGCCAGGCAGGCGGCGCAGCCGCACAGCAGGCCGGGCAGGTCCAGGGCGATCTCGAAGCGCGCCAGGCGGATGGACGGGTCGGGGCTGACCTGGCCCTGGCCGGTCTTGAAGAAGGGCGGGTTGCAGAAGATGGTCTGCACGTTGGCGATGCCGGCGTGGATGCGCTTGAAGTCGCCGCGGACGACATGGAAGCGGGCGGCCATGCCGTTGGCCGCGGCGTTCTCCACGGCCAGGCGGTACAGGGATTCCTGGATCTCGATGCCGGTAATGGTCGGGAATTTTTTCAGTTTCAGGGCCAGCAGCGAGATCACGCCCACGCCGCAGCCGACCTCCAGGGCCGGGCGCGTGGAGCGCGGCAGGTAGGCGGCCAGGATCGGCGAATCGACGGCGAAGCGGTAGCCTTTCTTCGGCTGGCGGATGGTGACCTTGCCGTGATAGAAGGCGTCGGTGGTGGTTTGCAGGTCACTCATAGAACAGGCCCGAATGCATTTCGAGTTCGAAGTTCGATGTTCGATGTTGAAGAAAAGAGAAATG
>CAZLSH010000019.1:31248-32397 GCA_964562095.1 uncultured Clostridia bacterium
CTTCGAACGTCGAACGTCGAACATCGAACCTCAGGTTGTTTTCCCGCCATCGGGAACCGATTTCAGGTATTCACGCACCATGTTCAGCGCGTAATAGGCGCTGCGCAGCTTGATCACCTCGCGGCTGCCGCTGAAGATCTGCCGCAGGCTCCGCTCGCCGTCCGCGGCGCTGAGATGCATGTGGACCAGGCCCACCGGTTTCTTGGGGTTGCCGCCTCCCGGGCCGGCGATGCCGGTGACGGCCAGGCCGATGGCGGCGCCGGTCAGCTTGCGCGCCCCGGCGGCCATCTCGGCCGCCGTGGCCTCGGAAACGGCCCCGTGGCGCTTCAGCGTCTCCTCGCGCACGCCCAGCAGGCCGCTCTTGACGCGGTTGGCATAGGCGATCACTCCGCCCAGGAAGACCTCCGAGCTGCCGGGAACCGAGGTGACCAGGTTGCCGAGCCCGCCGCCGGTGCAGCTCTCGGCGACGGCCAGGGTGAGGCCCCGCTCCTTCAGCATGGCGACGACCACCTCGGGCAGGCTGACATCCCCCTCGGCGAAGATGAAATCCTTCAGGCGTTCGCGCACCTTTTCGGCCAGCTCGTCGGTCAGGCGCCGCGCCTCCTCGTCGGAGTTCTTGGAGCGCCCCAGGAAGTGGAGCTCGATCATCCCCGGCGAGGCCAGGACGGTGGTGACCGGGTTGCGGTACTTGCGGTAGACGTCGGCGCAGCGCGAATCGGCCTCCGATTCGCTGATGCCGGTCAGCTTGAAGGCGCGGGAATAAATATGGTAGTTGGCCGCCGGGGAGATGAACTTCTCGAAGGCGGCCTCGAACATGGGCAGCAGTTCATTGGGCGGCCCGGGCAGCAGCAGCACCTTGCAGCCGCCGGCTTCGCAGAATTGCCCCGGGGCGGTGCCCACCGGGTTGGGCAGCACCTCGGCGCCCTCGATGACGAATGCCTGGCGGGCGTTGATCTCGGGCATGGCCATGCCGCGGCAACGGAAACGCTCCTGCAGTTCGGCGACGAGCTCCTCGCGGAAGACCAGTTCCTTTTTCAGCGCCGTCGCCACCGCCTCGCGGGTGATGTCGTCCTCGGTGGGGCCGAGGCCGCCGCTGATCACGACCAGCTGGGCGCGCTGGCAGGCCTTTTTGACGATCCAGGAGAGGTT
>CAZLSH010000020.1:0-30855 GCA_964562095.1 uncultured Clostridia bacterium
GAGAGCTGGGAGCTGGGCACGACGCAGAACATCACCTGGAACGCCAACGGCTACGTGGGGACGGTGCGGCTGGTGCTGTTCCAGAAAGGGACCAAGATCGGCCAGATCGTGGCCAACCTGCCGGCGGACCAGGGCAGCTATGCCTGGACCGTGGGCACGCACCAGGCGGGCACGGCGCCGGCCGGCATATATTACTCCATCCGCCTGCTGGCCGGGGACGGCTCGCAGGAAGACTTCAACGACGGCCCGCTGACCCTGGTCGAGAACGAGGCGCTGATCGTCGACCATCAGCATACAACGATAAACGCCATTCCTGGCGAGTGGCTGGATCAGGCCAGCCGGCACAAGCTGCTGGTGCTGAACGCCCGGGGCGGCGACCCGGTCGCGCTGGGGCTGAGGCTGCTGAGCGGCCGGGACGCCCGGCTGGAGACGACGGGCAACTTCAAGGGCATAGGTTTGGCGCTAGATGAGGGCGGCTGGCTGCCGCAGGGAGCGGGGCTGGATATGCAGGAGTGGCGCTGGAGCCTGGAGAAGTCCATACTGGACAGCCAGGCCACGGTGGTCATTGTCAGGCCCGACGAGCAGGCGCTGCTGGCCGGCAAACTCAATGCCGAGGGGTATCTGGCGACTCTTGCCGAACTGGCGGACCGCCTGGCAAACGTCAAACTGGTCTGCGCGACGGTGGGCATGGATGAGCCGAACGAGGCGCTGGCCAAATTCAACCGCCAGGTGCGCGAGTCGGTGCTGTCAAACAAGGGCATCCTGCTCGATACGGCCGACATCGAGAGCTGGTCGGGCGGTGAGCAGCAGCTGGTGAACGAGGTGCCACTGCGCCATCCGAGTTGCCGGTTGCAGGGAGTGGTGGGCGAGGAGAGCCTGGGCCGCCAGGGGGCGGCCGCCTGGTGGCTGCTGGCCCGCTTGTCAGGCTGGCCCGGGCCTCAACTCCAGCCGCCCGCAAACGAGACCTGAATGATCAAGATGATCGCGTGAATAGGCGGGGAATGAGCGGCGACTGGCTTTCGGAGTTGAACTCTTCTTTATTCTCCAGACCGCAGGCGGGCTGGCTTCATGCTTGCCATGGCTTTCTCTGCGCGTTGCCGCTTCCAAACAGCGGATGATCGCGGGAGGCGCGAAGAATGGCCCCGCTCCCGGGCTGTGCTATAATGAACCATGCTCGCGCGCGACCTCCTCTACTTCCTGTTGCTGCTGGTCGGCTGGCCCTTCTGGCTCAAGCACCTCCTGAATCCCGCCTACCGCCCGCTGCTGAAGGACAGGCTGCGGCCGCGGCCGGACCTGGCCGGGCGCGGCTGCGTCTGGATCCATGCCGTGTCGGTAGGCGAAGTGCGCAGCCTGCGCTCACTGATCGCGGAATTGGAAACGCGGGGCCGGCGGATCGTCCTTTCAGTCACCACGCCCGCCGGATTTGCCTTCGCCCGCGGTGAATACCCCGGCCTGGCGGTGATCCTGTCGCCGCTCGACCTGTCTTTCGTGGTGCGCCGCTTCGTCGACCGCATCCAGCCGCAGCTGGTCATATTCAACGAGCTGGAGATCTGGCCCAACTGGATCTCGCTGCTGCGCCGCCGCCGCGTCCCCATGCTGCTGATCAACGGCCGCGTCTCGCAAAAGGCTTTCCGCCGCTATCGCTTTTTCCGCCCCGTCCTGCGGCCTTTCTTTCGCGGCATCGACGGCTTCCTGGTGCAGAACGAGCTGTACCGCCAGCGCTTCCTGCGCCTGCAGATCCCCGCCGCGAAGATCACGGTCTGCGGCAACATCAAGGCCGACGAGGCCCTGCGCAGCATCGGCCGGCTGCCGACTGCCGGGGAGGTCCGCGCCCACCTGCGCCTGGCGGGCGCGCCCAGGAGGATCGTGGTCCTGGCCAGCAGCCATCCGCGCGACGAAGAGGTTTTCATGGCGGCGATCCCCGGCCGCGGTGACGACTTCTTTTTCATCATCGTCCCGCGCCACGTTCAGCGCGCCCCCGCCATCGCCGCCCGCCTGCAGCGCCTCGGCATCGCCCAGGCGCTGTTCAGCCGCCAGCCGGCAGAAGACCGGAACCCGCAGGCCCTGGTCTACGACCGCATGGGCTTTCTGCTGCCCATCATGAGCATCGCCGACATTGTCTTCATGGGCGGCACCTTCGATGCCGCCACCGGCGGCCACAACCTCTACGAGCCCGCCGCCCTGGGCAAGCCGATCGTCGGCGGGCCGCATTGCAACAATTTTCCCGATATCGGCCGCGAACTGAAGGAGAACGGGGCCTACATCCCGCTCAACGACGGCAACGAGTGGCGGGAATTCCTGGCGGCCTTTCCCGGCCTCGACAGCGAGCGCATCGGCGCCGTCGCCCGCCAGGCGGTCGCCTCCCGGAAAGGATCACTGGCATGCAGCCTGGAACAAATCGAGCGCTATCTCGCCTGAGCGGGGCGCTCCTGGGCCCGCTCTCGCTTCTTTTCAAGGCCGTTTCCTGCCTCAGCCTGGGCATCCGGGCGCTGCGCTCCCGCTCCTTTTCGCAGCTGTTCATCATCTCGGTAGACAGCCTCTCGTTCGGCGGTGCCGGGAAAACGCCGCTGGTCATGGCCATCGGCGAGGCGCTGGCGGCCCGGGGCGCCCGGTTCGCCTTCGTCAGCCGCGGCTACCGCTCGCGCCACGAAAAGGACGGCATCCGCGTGCAAACCGGCCATTCCTGCCGCGACGTGGGCGACGAGGCGCTGATGCTGAAGACCCGTTTCCCGAACCAGGAAGTGTTCATCGGCCGCGACCGCCTGCGCTCCATCGCCGCGGCGATCGAGGCGGGCATCCGCATCCTGGTCCTGGACGACGGCTTCCAATCCAGCCATATCCGCAAGGACCTCAGCATCATGCTGGTCAACCCCGCCCACCCCTATTTCTACCTGCGCCACTTCCGCTTCCTGGCCCGGCGCGCCGACCACGTGCTGCATTATCGCGAGGCCGGCAGCGCCGCGGGGCCGAACAGCAGCGGCTATGGCTTCGCGATCACCGCTTTCCTGGATGCCGGCGGCCGGCAAGTGGAGATCGGCGACGCCCCCCTGGTCGCCTTCTCGGCCCTGGGCGACAACGGCCGCTTCGCCCGCGACATGGGGCATTTCCACCTGGCCGCCTTCCGTGCCTTCGCCGACCACCATGCCTTCACGGCGGAGGATCTCCGCGCGCTCGAAGCGCTGAGGCGGGAGAAGGGCGCTGCCTGGCTGGTCTGCACCGAGAAGGATTTTCCCAAGGTCCAGGCGCTCCTCGCCCCCGCTTCCCGCGCCGCCTGGCGCGACGGTCTGCCGGGCCTCCCTTTATTGGTTGCGCGAAATGAGATACAATTACCCGACGGCTTCATCGCCGCCATCATCGATCATGCGAAAAGAAAAGGGTTCCTGTAAGATCCGCCTGGAATACGCGCTGTTCTCGGGCATGATCTCCCTGGTCAAACTGGCTCCCGCCCGCGCCCTGCGCCTGCAGCAGAGGCTGCTGGCTTTTTTCATGCAAAAGGGCAGCCCCAGGCACTCGCGGCTGATCTCGCACAACCTCTCCCAGGCATTCCCCGCCGCATCCCCGGCCTGGCGCGCCGATCTGAAAAAAAGGATCTACTCCCATTTCGGCCGCATGTTCGTGGAGATCGCCCGCGTTTTCGCCCGTCACGAAACCGGCTCCATCCTGGAGCACGCGCGGACCGCGAACCTGGAGGTCCTGGAACGGGCGCTGGAAAAGGGGCGCGGCGTCATCATTTTTTCCGCCCATTTCGGCAACTGGGAATGGATCCCCCTGATCCTGCGCCAGCGGCTGGGGCGCGAAATCCACATCGTCGCCCGGCCCATGGACAATCCCCTGATCGAGAACAGGGTGCGCGAGTTCCGCACGGCCATGGGCTCGCAGGTGATCTACAAGCAGGGATCGCTGCGCACCATCCTCAAGCGCCTGGCCGCCAACGGCATCGTGGTTCTGCTCATCGACCAGAACACGGTGCCGCGCGAGGGCGTTTTCGTCGATTTCTTCGCCCGGCAGGCGGCGACCATCACCACGGTATCCCAGTTGTACCTGAAAAAGAACATCCCGCTGGTGCCGGCTTTCCTGCACTATGAGGCGGAGGCCATCGTCCTCGAGGTCCTGCCCGAGGTGGATTTCACTGCCGGCGACGCCCGCCCCGACGCCGTGACCGGGCTGACCCAGGAACTGACCCGGCGCATCGAGGAGCAGGTGCGGAGATTCCCCGAACAATGGTTCTGGTTCCACGACCGCTGGAAGACCCGGCCCCAAGGAGAACCCCATGCGAGCCAATGACCGCCGGAACGACGAGCTGCGCCCCATCGTTTTCATCCCCGGTTACGTGCGCAACGTCCCCGGCTCCGTGCTCTGCGAGCAGGGCCATACCCGGGTCGTGGCCACGGCCACGGTGGAGGACAGGGTGCCGCAGTTCCTGAAGCGCAGCAACCGGGGCTGGATCACGGCCGAGTACGCCATGCTGCCAGGCTCCTCCGGCAACCAGCGCATCGCGCGCGAACGGGGCAAGATCAACAACCGCAGCGGCGAGATCCAGCGTTTCGTCGGCCGTGCCCTGCGCACGGTGCTCGATCCCCGCGCCCTGGGCGAAAGGACGATCACGCTGGACGCCGACGTCATCCAGGCCGACGGCGGCACCCGCTGCGCCTCGCTCAACGCCTCATTCCTGGCCCTGGTCCTGGCGCTGAAGCACCTGGTCTTCGAGCAGCTGATCGCCGATTTTCCGCCTTTCCGCCCCATCGCCGCGGTGTCCGTCGGCGTCAAGGACGGCGAGCTCCTGGCCGACCTGGACTATGAGGAGGACTCGCGCAGCGACAGCGACATCAACATCGTCTCCACCGCCGCCGGCGACCTGATCGAGGTGCAATCCTTCTGCGAGGGGCAACCCCTGCCCCAGGCGATTTTTCAGCGGGCCGTCGAACTGGGGGTCGAGAAGAACCGCGAGATCATCTCCCAGCAGGAAAAGGTGATCGCCGCCGCCGGCATCCCCCGCTGAGGCAGCCGAGGGCGAGCACGTCCTGGTGATCAAGTGGGCAAGAAATTGTAGACGCTAGACGTTAGACATTAGACGTTAGCAAGGCATAGGACAAGCTATGATTTCAGGGTTTTTTCTTGCTAACCACTAACGTCTAACGTCTGACGTCTTCTTCCAAGCGGAGCTTACTCGTAGTTCTTCAGTATCTTGATGTAGCTTTCCTTCTTCAGCTGCTCGATGTATTCCTTCAGCTTGACCTGCTGCTCCGCTTCGCGCAGCGTCATGACGATATCCTCACGGACCTCCCCGACCTCGCGCAGCTTCTCGGGACTGAACTCGGCCAGCTGGATGATGTACCAGCCGTTCCCGGTTTCGATCCATTCCGAGTATTCGTCCGGCTTCAGTTGCAGCGCCGCCGCTTCCAGCTTCGGGTCCAGCTCCCCCTTCTTGAACCGGCCCAGGGCGATGCTCTCCGCGACGCCGGGGAGCTCGGAATACTCGCTGGCCACGGCGGCGAAATTACCGGGCTGCAGCGCCGCCAGCACCTGGTCCATTTTTTCCTGCGGCCGGGCGCCGTCGTCGCTGCGGTTCAGGTAGATGCAGTTCAGCGCGAACTCCGCCGGGACCGTGAACTGCTCCGCGTTCTTGCGGTAATACTCCATGATCTGCGGGTTGTCGATCTTGATCTTGGCGCCCACTTCCTCGGCGACCAGGCGCTGCTGCCGGCGCTGCTCGCGCAGCATGTCCTTCCAGGCGGCGAACTCGATCCCCTCGCGGGTCAGGGCGGCTTGCAGCTCCTCATCGGAAGGAATATTGTTCTGCTTCTTGATCTCCTGGATGATCACTTCCACGTCGGCATCGACGTCGTAGTTCTTCTCCTTGACCTTGGACAGCAGCAGCTTCTGCTCGATGAATTTGCCCAGCAGATTTTGTTTGAACTCGGCCACGGCCTTTTCCAGGGCCTCGCCCTCCAGCTCCATGCCCATGGAGCGGATCATGTCCGCCTCGAATTTCTTCAGCTCGCTGCCGGTGATCGCCTCGTCGTTGACCACCGCGTAGATCTCCTCGACGACGTCGCCGCCGAGAAAGGCGGCGCTAGCCGCCAGCAGTAGGATCGCCGCCAGAAAAGTTTTTGTTTTCATTGTCGTTTGCTCCGGGATCGGGATTCATATAGGAAAAATAGAGGTTTTCATGATGGGCGCGCAGCGGGACCTCGGCCTTCAGCGCCCGCAGGAACTCGTCATAGGCGCCGGTCATCTTGGCCGATAGCAGCTTGCTCCTGATCTCATCCTGGACCGCCGCCAGCGGCTGCATGCGCGCCCGGCTCCGGCGCGTGACCTTGAAGAGATGGAAGCCGTAGGGCGATTCGACGATGGGGCTGATCTCGTCCTCCTTCAGGGAGAAGACCACTTCCTCCATTTCCCGGGGCAGCGTCCCCTGCTCAAAAAATCCCATCAGGCCGCCCTTGCCCGCCTCGGGGGCGATGGATTCATCGCGGGCGATCTCGGCGAAACGCCCCGGCTGGTTGAGCAGTTCGGAACGGATCCGCAGCAGCTTTTCACGATCGTCGACCATGATCTGGTGCAGCTCGATCTCCTCGTTCTTCCGGTAATCGTCCAGATGCCCCTCATAGTAGGCGGCGACCTCGGCATCCGGGACGTCGATCTCCCGGTAGGCCGCGGCCAGCAGGAATTTTTGCACCCGCAGGGTGTTGCGCACCATCTCGCGGTCGAGGTCGGGGGCCTGCCCCCGCGACCGGGCCTCGGCCAGGAAGGCGTCGACCTCCCCGTCTTCCACCGTCACCCCTTCCCGCTGGGCCTTGAACAGGATGACCTGCTGCTCGCAGAAAAGATCGAACAGGCGCGACAGGAGCTTATCGTCGCCCTGCTTCTCGAACATATCGGCATACTGCAGGCGAATGAAATTCTTCAGGTCGCGGTTGGTCCGGCGGAGGTCGCCGATGGTCAGGATCACCTTCTGCTCCAGGGTCGCTGCGGATTCGCCTCCGGCTGGCTCCTTGGCGTCAGCGGGTTTTCTTTGGCATTGGGGGGAAAAAACCGCCAACAGCACCAGCACCGCCCACTTTTTGTTCATTGCGGATCATTATAACCCAGCCACGGCCCGATTTCAATGCCATGAACCGCCATCCGCCGCCTGCCATTTGACAAAAAAACGTGGAAAAAATATAATTCTTCAATGGAAGACCAGGCCTTGGCCCACTATCCCGCCGGAAGCGAAGAACGCGAACTGAGCGAACGCATCGACAAAAAGCGCCTGCCGCTTCACGTGGCGGTCACCATGGACGGCAACGGCCGTTGGGCGCGGCAGCGGGGCCTGGATCGCAATGCCGGGCACAGCGCCGGCGCCGAGGCGGCGCGCGAAGTCACCGAGGCCGCCGCCCGCCTGGGCATACGTTTCCTGACCCTGTTCACGTTCTCGAGCGAGAATTGGAAGCGGCCCCCCGGAGAAGTGCAGTTCCTTATGGACATGCTCTACGAGAACCTGCTGGACCGCCAGGACCTGCTGCTGGAGAACGACATCCGCCTGAAGATCATCGGCGACCTGGAACGGCTGCCCGGCAAGCTGAAGAAAAAACTGCTCGAAGCCGAGGACAATTCGCGCGAGCACCGGCGCCTGCAGGTCAACCTGGCGCTCAACTACGGCTCGCGCCAGGAGCTGCTGCGCGCCGTGCGCTCGATCGTCGCCGCCGGCATCCCCGCCGCCAGGATCGACGAGGAAACGTTCTCCCGCCATCTCTACACGGCAGGCTGCCCCGATCCCGACCTGCTGATCCGCACCTCGGGGGAGCTGCGCATATCCAATTTTCTCCTCTACCAGATCGCCTACAGCGAACTGGTTTTCACCCCCACCCTGTGGCCCGATTTCCGGGCCGGGGAATTTTTCCGGGCCATCATCGACTACCAGGGCCGGGAAAGGAGATTCGGCAACGTATGAAAGACCTGGGAAGGCGCCTGCCCACCACCATCGTGCTGATCGTTTTCGCCTATGCGGCCATCCGCTTCCTGCCCGTGCCCTGGTTCGCCGTCCTCCTTTATTTGCTGGCCAGCCTGGCGGCATGGGAACTGCTGCGCCTGACCCGGCCAGCCCCTCACGTGTGGCCGCTGGCCTTCAGCAACGGCCTGCTCATCGCCATGGCGTTCATCGCCCCCTGGTTCAACTTGGGGCTGGCCCTGGTCGGCTGCCTGCTGGCCGACGGGCTCTACTTCCTGCTCACCACCACCTCGCAGGAGCGCCTCGCTTCCTTCGCCCGCGATTGGGGCATCCTGGCCCTGGCCGCGCTGTATGTCTATTTCCCCCTGTTTTTCATGCTGGAACTCAAGAAGCTGGGCCCCAATTACCTGTTTTTCATGATCCTGGTCATCGCCATCGGCGACACGGGCGCCTACTTCGTGGGCAGCGCCATCGGCCGGCGCAGGATCTACCCGGTCGCTTCGCCGAAAAAGACGCTTGAGGGGCTGGTCGCCGCCGTGCTGACGGCGGGCCTCAGCGGCTGGCTTTCCATTCTGCTCTTCCCGATCCCGACCACTGCGGTCACTGCCGGACCGTCCGTTATCTCCGCTGTTCTAACCGGCGCGCTCATCGGCCTTTTCTCGCAGCTGTCCGACCCGGTGGAATCGCTGTTCAAGCGCGCCGCCGGCCAGAAGGACTCCGGCACCCTGCTCCGCGGCCACGGCGGCGTCCTGGACCGCGTCGACAGCTATATATTCTGCGCCCCGCTGCTGTATTTCGTCGCCCTGTATTTTTGGAACTGAGCGCATGATCCCCGCCGCCCTGGGAAAACCGGAAGCCCGCCGATGTTGATGGGGATCGTTCTCCTCGGCTCCACCGGCTCGATCGGCCGCAGCACGCTGGCCGTGATCCGCGAGAACCGCGAGCGCTTCCGCCTGCTGGCCCTGGCGGCCGGAGGCAACACCCAGCTGCTGGAGAAGCAGATCGCCGAGTTCGCCCCCCGGGCCGTCAGCGTCAGGGGGGAGAAGGCCGCCCGCGAGCTGCGGCAGCGCTTCCCCGGGCTCCAGGTCCATCATGGCGCCGCCGGGCTGGAGGAGCTCGTCTCCCTCCCCGGCTGCGACTGCGTCGTGGCGGCCATCAACGGCACCGACGGCATGGCGGCCGCTTTCCGTGCCATCCGCCTGAAGCGCAGGCTGTGCCTGGCCAACAAGGAGACCCTGGTCGCCGCCGGCGAGCTGATCATGCGCGAGGCCAGCGCCGGCGGCGCCGAGATCATCCCCATCGACAGCGAGCAAAGCGCCATTTTCCAGTGCCTGCAGGGCTCGAGCCGGCATGTGCGCCGCGTCATCCTGACCGCCTCGGGCGGGCCTTTCTTCAGGGAAAAGGAACGGGATTTTGCCGCGATCACCGTAACGGAGGCCCTGGCCCATCCCACCTGGTCCATGGGCCGCAAGATCACCATCGACTCGGCCACGCTGATGAACAAGGCGCTGGAGATCATCGAGGCCAGCCACCTTTTCAGCCTGAAGCCGGAGCAGATCGACGTCGTCATCCACCCGCAGAGCGTGGTCCACTCGCTGGTGGAGTTCATCGACTCCTCGGTCCTGGCCCAGCTCGGCGTCCCGGACATGAAGCTTCCCATCCTTTACTCGCTGACTCACCCCGAACGCATCGCCGGCTCCTGCCCCAGCCTCGACCTGCCGGCGCTGCGCCAGCTGGAATTCCTCCCCGTCGACGCCCGCCGTTTCCCCTCCATTCCCATGGCCTATGCCGTGCTGCGCCAGGGGCGGAACGCCGGGGCCGTTTTCAACACGGCCAACGAGGTCGCGGTGGACTATTTTCTGTCCGGCCGCATCGCTTTCGCCGCCATCTTCTCGGTCGTCGGCCGCATGCTGGAGCGGATGGACGTCCAGCCCCTGCGGGGCCTGGAAGACGTCATGGAAACCATCGCCCTCACCCGCAGGAACACGATCGCCCACATCGAAAAAGAGGTAATGCAATGAACATCGTCTACCAGTTCCTGACCTTTCTGGTCGTGCTGGGGATCATCGTCCTGGTCCACGAGTTCGGCCACTATATCGCCGCCCGGCTGATGAAGATCCGCGTCGAAGTGTTTTCCTTCGGCTTCGGCAGGCGGCTGTTCGGCCGGAAATTCGGCGACACCGATTTCCGCGTCAGCCTGGTGCCGGTCGGCGGCTACGTGCGCATGGCCGGGGAGGAGGAGTACGACTCCACCCATCCGGCCCCCGACCAGTTCATGGCCAAGAACCGGGCCCAGAAGATATTCACCCTGGTGCTGGGGCCGCTGATGAACCTGGTGCTGGCCCTGGTGCTGATCGCCGCCGTCAACATGACCGGCGTGGAGACCGATTCCTACCGGCTGGAAAAGCCGGTGATCGGCTACGTGGTGCAGGGATCGCCGGCGGAAAAAGCCGGCTTCAAGCCCGGGGACGTGCTGCTGGCCATCAACAACCGGAAGACCCCCGATTGGAAAGAGGTGGAGCTCATGGTCGGCACCAACGCCAAGGAGACCCTCACCCTCGATTTCCTGCGCAACGGCGCCAGGAACCGCACCCAGATGAAAGTGGCCTCCGGCTCCCAGCCCGAGATCGGCTACGCGGGCTTCCTCTGGCAGCTGCCGGCCGAGATCGATCAGGTCGCGCCCGACTATCCCGCCGCCAGGGCCGGGCTGAAGCCCGGCGACCGCATCACCGCGGTCGACGGCGAACCGGTGGCCAGTTATTTCGCCCTGGCCGACATCATCCGCGCCGCGCCGGGAAAGAAGCTGCAACTGACCGTGCAGCGGGGCGGCGAGGCGATCGCCGCCGAGGTCGTCCCGCTGCTGGAGAACAAGGTGGGGGTCATCGGCTTCAACGTCAAGCTCGCCACGACCAAGATCCAGTACGGCTTCGCCGCCGCGGTCAGGAACAGTTTCCAGGAAGCCGGCCGCCTGATCCGCCTGACCTTTGACGCCTTCCGCAAGATCGCCCAGCGCAAAATGTCGATGAAAAGCTTCTCCGGGCCCATCGAGATCGCCCGCTACTCGCAGCAGGCGCTGGCCAGCGGCTTTGCCAATTTTTTCATGCTCATCGCCTTCATCTCGCTGCAGCTGGGGATCGTCAACCTCTTCCCCATCCCCGGCCTCGACGGCGGCCATTTGCTGATCCTGGCCGTTGAGACGGCCATCCGCCGCGACCTGAACGCGAAGCTGAAGACCATCCTGCTCTATGCCGGTTTTGCCTTCCTGCTCGCCCTGATGGGGTACGTCCTGCTCAACGACATCGCCAAGACCCTGCCCCATGGCTGGCAAAGCCTGCTGCCTTTCCTGAAGTAGGGGCGGCGCCCGGGCTCAGCCCCGGCGGCGGAATTTTTCCTTCAGCTTGCGGTCGACGATCGGCGGCACCATCGAGCTCACCTCGCCGCCCAGCATATAGATCTCCTTGACCAGCTTGGAACTGAGATAGGAATACGATTCGGGAGGGACGAAGAAGATCGTCTCGATGCGCGGTTCGATCTTGCGGTTCATCAGCGCCATCTGGAACTCGATCTCGAAGTCGGAGATCGCCCGCAGGCCGCGGACGATGGTGGTGACGCCGCGGCGCTTGACGTAATCCACCAGCAGCCCCTCGAAGTGGTCGACCTCGATCGTTTTCGGGTCCCGGAACACCTCGCGCAGCATCTGGCAGCGTTCATCGAGGTCGAACAGGTAGGTTTTGGCCGGATTTTTCAGGACCGCCACGATGATCTTGTCGAAGATCTTCAAGCCGCGCTGAATGATGTCGATATGCCCGTTGGTCAAGGGGTCGTACGATCCGGGATAGACGGCCATGTTTTTTTTATCCATATCCAGCTCCTATTTCCGCCAGGACCGCTTCCAGCTGCGCCCGCAACCCGGCCAGCGTGCCGTTATTGCTGATCGTGAAATCGGCCATGGCCATGGTGGGCCCCACCTGCTGCCCGCCCGCGGGTTCGCCGCCGCCCCATTCACGTTCCAGGACCGCCCGCAATTCGGCTTCGGAAACCGCATCGGTCGCCCGGGCGCGCTTCTTCATCCTGGCCAGGATGGTCGGGATATCGCTGTCGATGCCCAGCAGATAAAAACCGGCCATCTTTCTCAATTCCAGCACCTCGGCGGGATTGCGGATGCCGTCGATCACCCAGCGCGCCTCGCCCGCGGCCGTCACCTGCTCGCGGACCAGCCGCCCCAGCACCCCGGCGCCGCCCTCGGCCCGCAGGCGGTTGCCGATGTCCTGCATGCGCTTGCGGCGGACCGTCTCGCCCCCGTCACGGGCCGCCTCGCGGCGGACGATGTCGGAAAGGGAGACGTACGCGAACCCGCGCTCCTGGAGGAGGCGCACCGCTTCGCCTTTGCCCGAGGCCATGCGCCCGGTCAGGCCGATGAACAGTTTTTCCGCCGCCGCCATCATTCCTCTCGGCCGTAGCGCACGCTGTCCTCCAGGATGTCCTGTTCCCGCCACTCGCGCGCCCAATCGTCGACCTGGGATATCAGGCAGCGCTCCTCGCCGGGCCGGGAGACCACCACGCGCTTGAGCCCGGCATTGATGATCATTTTCTTGCAGATGAAGCAGGGGAAAGCGAAGATCGTTTTCCCGCTGTCGCGGTCCTCGCCGAAAATGTACATGTCGCCCCCGAGCAGGCTGACGCCGGCGCGGGCGGCGTTGATGATGGCGTTCTGCTCGGCGTGCACCGAGCGGCACAGCTCGTACTGCGTGCCGGACGGGATCTGCAGCTTGCGGCGCAGGCAGAAGCCGTGCTCCAGGGAACTGCGCGTGTGGCGCGGCGCCCCGACGTAGCCGGCGGCGATGATCTGGTCCTCCTTGACGATGATGGCGCCGATGAGCACCTTGAGGCAGGTGGAGCGCCGGGCGACGACGCTGGCGATGTTCAGGTAATATTCTTCCTTGGCCGGACGTTCGATCATGGGTCCATCATACCCGCCGGCGCCCCGTTTTGCAAATCGCTTCGAAGGCCGGCGCAGCGCGGGAACCTAGGCCCGGATTTCCTCGATCACCACCCGCTGCATGCGGTCTCCCTGGCGGATGGCATCGACCACCTCCTGCCCCGCGACCACCCTGCCGAAGACGGTATGCTTGCCGTCCAGGTGCGGCTGCGGCGCATGGGTGATGAAGAACTGGCTGCCGTTGGTGTCGGGGCCGGCATTGGCCATCGAGAGCGATCCGGTCCCGTGGCGCAGCGGGTTGCCCTGCGTCTCGTCGGCGAAGCGGTAGCCCGGGCCGCCGCGGCCGCTGCCCGTCGGGTCGCCGCCCTGGATCATGAAGTCGGCGATGACGCGGTGGAAGGCGACGCCGTCGTAGAAGCCCTCGCGGGCCAGGAAGACGAAATTGTTGACCGTCCGCGGGGCATGCTGCGCGTACAGGTCGATGACGATCGTGCCGCGCTCGGTCTCGATGCGCGCCCGGTAGCTGAGCTGGGCGTCGATTTGCAGCGGCGGCGGGCCGTTCCATTGCTTTTGGGTCATGGGGTTTTCTCCTCGATCCGCTGTCGCCTGCGGCGGCCGGCGGTCTCTGTCATTTTAGCAGACAAAACGCCGGCGGCAAAGCCCGCCCCGGCGAAGTCCCGCCCGATTCATTGAAATCCCGGGGAAATTGTGGTTGAATGCTCCATGGAGAAGGAGCGCAAAATGAAAAAGGCTGCCATGATTTTTTCCCTGGCCATTCTTTCGTCGCTGGTGTTGCCGGCTGAAACCATCGCCAACGTCACCGGCCGCAACGGCCTGGTGCTGATCATCGACCGCGGCGCCATGGACGGAGTCGAACTCGGCATGAAGGGGATCGTCAAGGCCTTGTACAAGGAACCGGGCGGGGAATACACGATCAATATCGGCAACTTTACCGTCAGCAGGGTCCTGGAGCGCACGGCCGAGGCGGCCATGGAGATCGGCAAGGGGCTGAATCCCGACGACGCCCGTTACGTCGTCTTTGAAAAGGAGCTGCTGCCGGCGGCCGGCCCGCCCGTGCCCGCCCCCGTGGAGCAGAATGCCGGCTGGCACCTGGACCAGGGCGACCGGGCCGCCGAGGCCGGCGATGCCGCGTCCGCACTGGCGCACTACGAAAAGGCGCTCGAGCTGGAACCGGACAACCTGGTGGCGAAAGAGAAATGCAGCGAGACCCGGAAAGCCATTGCCGACGCCGAACGCGGCGCCAAGTTCAATGACTACCTGAAAAAAGCCGACGCCCATTACGAAAAAAGCGACGTGAAGTTCGCCTTCCTCTACCTGGTCGAAGCCTTGCGCCTGTATCCCGAAGGCAGCGACGACGTGCGCGCGCGCCTGGGGGTGATGGAGCGGGAATACCCGCAGGAGCTGGCGGCGGTGCTGAAGGAAAAGGCCGGCGAACTGGGCGACATCATGCCCCAGCTCGACGCCCTGCGAACCCAGCCGGCCGGGCCGGGAACGAAAGCCCCGGCAGGGGATGCGGCAGACCCCCAGGCCGATGCCGGCAGGAAAGACGAAAAACCCGCCGCGACCACCCTGCCGCCGGAGACCGCCGAACCCTTCCTGCACAAAGTCCAGGACAGGGCTGAAAATATCCAGCGCAACAGCCAGGGCTTCTGGGAAGCCCTTTTCCAGGGCAATATTGCCCTGGTCTACATCCCGGAGGGGGAGGCGACCATCGGCTCGCCGGCCCGCGAGGGCGACACCGACGAGCACCCGGCCCACAAGTTGTTCCTGGAGGGATATTGGATCGGCAAAACCGAGGTGACCTTTGAGCAGTACGACCGCTTCTGCGACGCCAGCGGCCGCCCGCGCCCCGCTGACGCCGGCTGGGGGCGCGGCACGCGACCGGTCATTCACGTCTCCTGGCACGACGCCGTGGCCTACTGCTCCTGGCTCGAGGAACAGACCGGGCTCCGCTTCCGCCTGCCCAGCGAGGCCGAATGGGAAAAAGCGGCCCGTTTCCGCTATCCATGGGGCGGCGCCCCTCCCGATTCCGGTTTGGCCAATTTCAACAAGGACCACATGATGACCCGGCCGGTGGGCTCCTACCCCAAGGGGGCGTCGCCGTACGGCATCCTGGACATGGCCGGCAACGTCTGGGAATGGGTCCAGGACTGGTACGACCCCGACTTTTACAGCGGCGCCCCGCGCGCGCCGTCGCAGGGGCCCGAGAGCGGAACGGAACGGGTGGTGCGCGGCGGTTCCTGGGCCAACGGCGCCGCCCTGGTGCGCTCCGCCAACCGCAGCAGCGAAAAACCCGGGAGCACGCTGAACATCCTGGGCTTCCGTTTGGCCCTGGACGGCAAATGAGCCGTCGGCTTCCCCGCGGCGGGCCGGTTTGGCAAAATTCGGGCCGCTATTGTATAATCAGGACATGAGCGGCAATGAACGGCCGGCGGAATCGCGCCCGGCGCCGGAACCCGAAGGCCGGATGGAAATCCAGTGCACGAAATGCGGCCATGTCCAGGAAATGGACCCGGAATACAGGATCTGCCTGAACTGCGGCGCCCCCGTCGGCGAAGGGGATACGCTGATCCTGAAGGACCCCAGGAAGGGCCGCGGCATGCAGGGTCTGGCCATCATCGCCTTCCTGCTGTTCCTGTTCGTTTTTTTCTTCTGGTCCAAGTATGTCGGCCGCCACGGCATGGCCATCTGCGCCCTGTTCGCCATCTGGGGCTTCTATAGGAACTATCTGCACCGGCGGCAGGCGCTGGAGGAACATGGCGATCGCTGAGAACCTTGACCTGATCCAGGAAAAGATCGCGGCGGCCTGCCGGCGCTCGGGGCGCGACCCGGCGCAGGTCCGCCTCATGGCCGTGTGCAAGGACCAGGGGCCGGAGAGGATCCGCCGGGTGCTCGATCTGGGCGTCCGGCTGCTGGGCGAGAACAAGCTCCAGGAGGCCGAGGCGCACATGCGCCATTTCCCGGAAACGGGGATCGAATGGCACTTCATCGGCACGCTGCAGAAAAACAAGATCAACCGCATACTGAGCGCGTTCCGCCTGATCGAGTCGGTCGATGGCGTGAAGGCCCTGGAGCACATCCACAAGCGGGTCGACATCCCGGCCGAGGTGTTCATCGAGGTCAACATCGCCGAGGAAAGCAGCAAGACGGGGTTTTCCGTCGAGGGGCTGAAACGGGCCATCCCCTATATCGCCGGCCTCGGCAAGGTGATCATCGCCGGCCTGATGGCCGTCCCGCCCTATTTCGAAGATCCGGAGCAGGTACGGCCCCATTTCGCCCGCCTGCGCGAGCTGCGCGACGAGATCCAGCGCCAGGCCGTGGCCAACATACCGGTCGGCCACCTTTCCATGGGCATGAGCCACGACTACGAAGTGGCCGTGGAGGAGGGGGCCACGCTGCTCCGGATCGGCACGGCCCTTTTCGGCCGGCGCAAATGACCGCCAAGGAGGAAGCATGAAGCTGACGCCACAGGAGATCCTGAGCCAGACGTTTTCCACCAAGTTCAAGGGGCTCGATGCCGGCGAGGTCAAGAACTTCCTGCAGCAGGTCGCCGAAACCCTGGAGGACGAGATCCGCGAGAAAGAGGAGCTCAAGGGCGGCATGGAGCGGCTGCGCGAGAGCCTGGCCAAGCTGGAGAGAAAGGAAGAGCTGCTGCGCGACACGCTGATCGCCGCCCAGAAGTTCTCCAGCGAGATCAAGGCCAACTCGCACAAGGAGGCCGAGCTGATCACCAAGGATGCCGAGACCAAGTCCGAGGAGATCGTCCAGCACGCCATGCTGCGGCAGTCGGCCATCCGCGAGGAGATCAAGAACCTGCAGTTCAAGCGCAAGGAGATCGAGAGCGACATCATCCACCTGCTCAATTCGCTGAAGGAGCTGATCGAGACCTACCACCGGCAGGACGAGGAGTTCGACAAGGTCGAATACCTGGGAAAGTAGAGCGGCATGCGGTGCATGGTGGACGGTTTACGGTGAAGTGACAAGCGCTGAATCTCAAGCACCCAATTCCAAATAACTTCCAAAGTTGAAAATTAGGTGACGGCCGGCAGGCATTTATCCATTGCTTCTGCATACCGCCATAGTGATCGAACACGGCGGAATAGACAACCGTTCCGGTGCTGTCGGTTATCATGCGCGTGGAGTTGATCTGGTCGGAAGTGTAGTAATAGGTCTTGCCGCTGGCGGGCTGATATTCGGCGATCAACCTGTTGCCCATGTAGATGTGTTCCCTTTGACACACACCGGTGGAATTAGATTCAGCCAATTCCCTTGTTTGCAATTTTGTCAAATTCAAAACCGCCCAACCTTTTATTGAAAAAATCATTGAATAATTCAACTACTTTTTTGTATCTTTCGTCTTTAAAAATCTCAATATTTGATCCTTCAAACTTATGTGATCGATTTCCAATCTTCACAAAATATTTAAATAATATGTAATGTGTAAGCGGAATTTCAAAAAAGTTATCTTCCCATGGATTGTCAGCTTTTTCTTTTGTTGGGAACTTGTCGAAATCTATTGTATTTATTTCAAAAATTCCTAATCTTTTCAATTTACTAACAAATTCAACCGCTTTTAATTTAGTTTCTTTATATTTGTCAATTTTATGATAGATGCGGGTGCAATCATGGCTAAAACCACTATAAACATATTTATATGATTTATTTTTTAATACAATGATATGTAATTTTAAAACCCCCTTGAACCCTCCACCATTGAAACAATGAATGGCTTCGCACCAGGCTTCAGATTCAGCTGATTTTGAGAAGCCATCAATCTCAGCGTTGTAGAATTCAATATCCTTTTGCTTTACAACACATCCGGATATTAGAAGAAGGGATAAAATAAGGATTTTTATCATTGTCAGTTCCCTACTCCAAGCATATTGAGTGTGATTGAAACGATTTGAGAAACAGTATGTTTTATTTGGTTGGCTCTGGCAGAAACCATCATGGATGTGCCAATTGGATTGCTTCGCATCATGCCTGCGAATTCACTCTGAATCGCGGCTCCCACTAGTCCGGCGGGCCCATCAAATGTCCCGCGAGAGCCATGTGTGTCTTGCCTGTAAACTAATCTATGAGCTGTAGCAAATGACATATCGCTTTCCTGGGAACTGGCCGAATACCCTTGAAGATGGAAAGCCTCATGCCCAGTTGTCCGTAACGAGGTCGCATCGGGCTGATTGTAGTTTGCGATATTAGCAAAATCTATAGTGGTTCGACCTCCTGTAACATAACCATTCTCCCTTGATATGTCACCGGCATTGGGATTAATGAATCCACCTTGACCGCCCGGATTTGTTCCATCAATAAATACCCAAAGCCTCGAATCACTATTAAGTGAATTATAAATATCTCCACCTGTCGAGGTTGCCGACATCATCGCCAAATTGAATATCATGCGATCGGAATTCCCAATCACATATCTGCCATCGGGATCCATTCTTAATACCGGATTATTCCCGCAATATGCATACAGATTCCACAGTTGCGGATTGGCCAGCGCCTCGTCCTTGTTGATGATCGGGTCGACCGATAAAAACCTGTAGTTGAGATGATCATAATACCTGCCCCCAAAATAGTCCAGCTCGCTCTGGGCTTCCCTTTCCTTGCCCGAGAACTTCAACGAGGGGGTATAAGTGCTCACCCAATCCTTTTGCATTCCGCCATAAGGGTCAAAGACAACAGAGTAAACAACAGTTCCAGAGCTATCGGTGACGATGCGCGTGGAGTTGATCTGGTCGGAGGTGTAGTAATAGGTCTTGTTGGTGGCGGGCTGGTACTCGGCGATCAACCTGTTGCCCATGTATATGTAGCTGAGTCATGGACGTCGTACTCAGCAATCAGGTAATCCGGACTCATTCTGTTTTAGTAGTTTTATCTCGAAATGGCTGGGTCAACCAATCTGGAACCGCTCGATCACAATGATGCTTTTCAATAAAAATCTTCAATATGCGTAAAACATTCAAATATCTCTTGTCACCAACAATCTTTTCTATATCTAAACATGAGTAGTCGTTTTTCATTTTCCCGGAAGAAAAACTAAAATAAATCACTGGAGATGGAATGCCTGGTGGAGATGAATACAGTAAATGATCATCTCCTTGAAAATCTATTGTCTTCAGCTTAAAAACATCTTCTTTGAAGAGTGAAGTCCAAAGTCCCTCATATTCCCGATTGGCCATCAAAATACAATTCGATTGCTTGTCAATTTGATAAGGCTTATTCCATTCAGGATAAATTTCATATACCAAATTCATTCTAACGTGGCCGTTCTTTTTTTTCTCTATTACAATTATAGTATTGGTGCTGGCTTGCTGCGGCAAGTCGTAGGCTGCATGAAGTTCTATTTTACTGTCCAATTTATCTTCACCGCATTGGCTGTGCGATCCCATGACTCCTGTCAGAAAAATAAGACCTAACGAACAAAAAGTCATGCTCATTGGCTTTCCCCTATTTGAGAAAAAATGTTTGCGGCCCTCATGAAGAATTCAACATTTCTAGTTAATAAACTTGACGCAACCTCGGCTGCGACTCTAGTCCCAAACCTTCCTGCCATACCCTTGACTGTAGGAACAGCTCTTACATTGGTTCCCGGGAGATTATCTTCTCTCAAAGCCGCCCTCCATGCATCAAGTCCCTTTCCTTTATTGGTGATAACGGTGTTGCCATGCATCAATTCATGGGCAACCGTGGCCACTATGGGACGTCCAAAGCTCAATGTCTGCTCGATATCGATTTGGGCTGTGATCTCCACGATAGTGCCTGTTATGAAATTCCCACCTTCAGTAACCCACGACCCTTCTTTCAGCTTGCCGGTATTTCCTGTTTCTAAGCTTGCATTTTCCATGTTCAGGACATTCGGAGATATCATGGCAGAATTCACAGTTGGGCCACCAGTTTCAGTCGCACCCGCGAGAGAAATAGCAAGCCTTAACATTTGATTGTTGGTTCTGATCTCTCTCCCATCCGGATCAAAGAAAGTTACCGGATTATTCCCGCAATATGCATACAGGTTCCAAAGCTGCGGATTTGCCAGGGCCTCGTCCTTGTTGATGATCGGATCCACTGAGATGAACCTGTATTGGTTGTGCCCGTAGTACCTGGCGCCGAAATAGTCCAGCTCGCTCTGGGCTTCCCGCTCCTTGCCCGAGAACTTCAGCGAAGGGGTATAGGCATTCACCCACTCCTTCTGCATGCCTCCATAGGGATCGAACACGGCGGAGTAGACCACGGCCCCTGAGCTGTCGGTGATCATGCGCGTGGAGTTGATCTGGTCGGGGGTATAGTAATAGGTCTTGCCGGTGGCGGGCTGATACTCAGCGATCAACCTGTTGCCCATGTAAATGTAGTCTTTCTGGCAGGTACCGGTGCCGTCGTATTCGGAGAGTAACCTGCCGTCGAAGGAATGGATGTAGAAGGCGGTGGCGTATTTGGTTAAACGCATGACCGCAGGGATAGGGACTGTCGAGGTTGCCGCATCCGGTCCGCGAATCTCTTTTTCGTTCTCATCCTCATTTGCTCTTTCGCGTCCCTCACGTTGAGAATTATCGGAATCTTCCTTAACTAATAATTAACTGGAATCTCGAATCTCTCTCCAGCAGGATCAAGTAATGAGATTGCCGAAACCTTACCATTCTTATAGTTCAGTTGAATATCTGGATCAGGCATCTTGTACCAGTCGATAAAATTCGTTTCGGATTCAGAGAAGTTTCTGGAGAAATGAGATGGCGTGAGGAAATTGAATAAAAACGTACTGACTTTCTTCCCAAATGGGATCACTCGATAATTAAGATATACGGTATCATTTTTTGAAGATATCAAGTTTTTTGCTTTCAATTTCTTTGCATCCTTGGGGAATTTGTTTTCAAATCTAAGGAATTCGCTTGTCGACAATTTGGCCTCATCGGGAGATATTGAAGTAAAAAAAACTACTCTTCCAGAATTATCCAGAAGAATCAAGTGAACGGGATTATCAAGTTTAATATTTGATAATCCAACAATGAATCTAGAACTCTCATCTATAAATAAATATGTTAGTGCCGGCGTTGGGATTTTAAATAATACATCATGAGTTTCATTCTTCACGCATTCAATATATGCGTAATTATTTTTCATTGTGAAAGGATTTTGCTCTCCCCAAAACATTCGTTGGCGGCATGCACGAGTTTCTTGTGTCCAATTATGTCGATGGATAATTGTTATTTCTTTGTTTTTTATTAGAATAGCTTTGTTTCCGGAATACCCTCCCGCATCAGCAAGCAGATGTATTCCGAGAATTAGTAAAAACAACACATAAATCATTTGCTTGAAATTTGCTTTCATATATTTTCTCCGTCTATTAAATGGCTTTATCATTTTTTTTATGATATGTTGAATCTGGGACACGAACTGGAGTTCCGATGTGGTTTTTCCTTGTTGGTTCTCCTAGTTTTATCGCTACTGGCGTTTCGATTTCTGTAATCACCCTTCTTTCCCCTTTTCTCTCATATTTTTTATCAAATTCTAATTCTGCTTTGTGACCTGTGGGATCCTTTAATCTTTTTATGGCATGACCCAACTCATGTAGAAGCATCAACGCTGGAGATTGAATTTCTCCGGTGTCGATCTCATTGCCAGCATAGGGGTCAAACCAGATTTTACCGTCCTTATGTATGCTTTGCATTGGAGATTCAATCAATGTGATTGTTTCGTTCATTGCTTCAGCTTCCTCAAGGATGGATTGAGCGAGAGGATCCTGACTTAAATAGGATTTGATCAAATTCAGCTCTGTCATGGAAGTGAACCATCTATAATCAATTCTCCTGCCATCGGGATCATAATTTGTAATTGGATTGTTTCCACAATACGCATACAGATTCCATAGCTGCGGATTGGCCAGGGCCTCGTCCTTGTTGATCACCGGATCCACCGAGATAAACCTGTAGTTGAGATGGCCATAGTACCTGGCCCCGAAATAGTCCAGCTCGCTCTGGGCTTCCCGTTCCTTGCCCGAGAACTTCAGCGAAGGGGTATAGGCATTCACCCACTCCTTCTGCATGCCTCCATAGGGATCGAACACGGCGGAGTAGACCACGGCCCCTGAGCTGTCGGTGATCATGCGCGTGGAGTTGATCTGGTCGGGGGTATAGTAATAGGTCTTGCCGGTGGCGGGCTGATATTCAGCGATCAAGCGATTGCCCATGTAGATGTAATCTCTTACGCAAGCCCCGGTACCGTCATACTCGGCCAGCAACTTTCCGTCGTGGGAATGGATGTAATAGGTCGTGCCGTAGAGGGTGGCGCGAACAGGAGGAATGTTCGCGGGCGCCGCCGCATGCGGGCCGTGGAGGTTCCGGTCGTCGTCGTCGCCGATGGTGCGGTCATCAAGGTCGCGAGGCCGGGTGATTTCCTTCTCCTGCCCATCCACTAACCGCGACGGGGGAACGATGGAAAACGGCTTGGCCGACACGGCGAAGGGCACCCTCTCGGGCCAGGAGACGGGCTTGCTCAGGGTGAGGCTGGCCCCGGCCGGAATGACTCCCTTGCCGGAGCGCGAACCCGAGATCGGGGCCCGGGTATCCAGAACCATGCCTGCGCTTGCTTCTACCCGACTTGGTATTTCACTCAAAATATCCGGCTTCTTTTTCAAAAATGTTGAAGTCCAGCCCCCGCTCTCAAGGAATTCATCTACTTGATAAGACTCAAAATCATCAAAAAGCAGCAGAATGCGAGCATCGGTCACCCCCTTGTTCCCTTCGGAATCTGGAGCAACAACTTGGGCCCAGTTGGACAGGGCGTTGTCTCTGCTAATCAGGCTTACCATGCAATCATCCAATTTCAAGCCACTTACTCCATCTCCGGTCCTCAGAATCAGGCTTGGAGTAAAATCAGGATCAGTTACTGGTTGTAGAGGCACATCCTGTAAAACTGGCTCATACTCGAAATACACCGTTCCCCGTCCATTCATCCAATCCCATTGTATCCCTATTTGCCGACTCTTTTCAAACAAGGACAACGCGTTCGGGAGATCATGCTTGAGATCCCCAATTGCGAGCGTATATCCGTCAAAGAGTTCCGATCGGCTCAGCGTCAGCACGGGGATATTGCCTATTGTAGTTTCTCTGGAATTTGCTGGCTGCATCAGCCAGATGGAAACCAATGGCTCTAAGGCATTCGTTCCCTTGACTTGCAGAGATAAAGCCAAATCGCATGTAAAAGTGGTGTTTTCCATGGCCGGTTGGCCTTCGGCGTCGCTTATGCGGATCAGACAATGCCCAGAAATAGTGTCCGGTACCTTCCACATATACATTCCAGAATTGGGAGCGTGGGCATCGATCAATTGATATGCGCTGCCCAGGTCAGTCGAATATTCGATCATTAACTCCCGGATATCTTTCCCTCCTCTCCAGGTAATGAGCTTGTCGCTTCCAGCTTCCCAAGTCTCCCCGCCCGTGGGAGAGGTGATCCTTAGTTCCCCCGCGGATATAATCGAGAAAGGGGCATCGCTGAGATCACTGTTTCCACTGTTATCGGCCACTTTTATAAAGTAAGTTGAACCCACTCCCGCTGTACCGCCGCTGTGGCTGCCAACCGTCCAAAGATAACTCCCCTGATCGGGCGGCAAGCCGGTGACGATGTCCCCGAGCTTGCTCCCCCCGGCAAACAGCACCAGGCGCACACCAGTAGTGATGCCGTTGGCGGTCCAAGATATAGGCTTCTGTTCTCCCAACTCCCAGGATTCCCCACCGTTGGGTGATGTGACCATCAGTCCGGGTGGCGCCGTTATCGAAAAATAACTGTCACTATAATCGTTATTATCATAATTATCCGCTACCTTGATGCGATAGTCAGCACCAACAGGAGCCATTCCACCGCTGAAACTGCCCACTTTCCACGAATAGCTTCCCTGATCAGGTGGGAGGCCAGTAACAATATCACCTATTTTGCTTTCACCCTTGAAGAGTACCAAACGCACATTGCCCACTGTCCCGGAAGCACTCCATATAATATTTTGTTGTGACGCCATCAGATAGCTTTCTCCGCCATTAGGGGATACCACCGTCAAGCTGGGCGGTTGAATAGTGAATACAGCATCACTTTTATCGCTACAGTTTTCATCGACGGTTCTGATTTGAATGCAATATCCTGTTCCAGCTGCGGCAGTACCACCTGAGTGCCGTCCGACCGTCCAAGCGTAGGAGCCGGCATCAACTGGAATACTCTCTGCAATAATCCCAACAGGCACGTCATTTTGGAGCAATTCTATAGTGATATTCGCTGTCACATTTACGCTGCTCCAAGTGATATTTTGGACAGATCCCAATACCCAATTCTCCTCACCATTGGGAGCCAAAACGGTCACACTTGATGCAATAGGCCTTATGGCTTTCATACGCATTCCCCTTCCGTCATATAGAAAGGTTCCTTCCGCTTCGCCATTAGTCTTATTTGTGATCAGTTCAAGGCGGTTGCGATGATCCCAACTATAATTATATAGAGAGGAGGATGAAAGATTACCACGGCTGTCGTACGTATACCCGCTTATCTGATTTTTAGTCGAATAACTCGCAGAAGAAGCAACAAAGCCGTTTTCCTTGACTTGTGTCAGGTTGCCATAATAATCATAAGTATAAACGAAATTGTTGACTCGGCCAACTCCAGAAGGAGTGTATGAGGCTCCCGTCAGGCGATTTCGGTTATCATAGGAAAAGGCAGCATTCAGGCTGGGGGTGGCATTGTTCAGTGCGGTGATGTTTCCCACTCCATCATATGCATAACTGACGTTGTACAAGCTTGAACTTCCTTTGTTCAGCTTTGCATTCATAATGCCCCCAAGATTGTTATAAGTGGCGGAATAAGCAGTTCCGTTTGCACCCATTGTGATGGACGTCGGCTGTTTGTTGATTCCATATGTTGCCGAATTTACAATTGTGCTGCCATTGAACGCGACTGTCTCCGGCACGTTCAACCCATTGTTAGAGCAAACAACCTTTCTCCCATCCGGATATGTGATTTGATTCAATTGGTTATTGCCATCATATGAATACGAGATGATTTTTGCGCTAAGACCCGGGATGGATACAGTTTCACCTATGGTCGCGCCCAAGGCGTTGTAAGCAATCGAGTTTTTTGCCCAGCCCAAGTTGCTTGTGACACCTGAGATGCGCCCTCTTGAGTCATATGAAAATGATATGCTTTCCTCCCCCGCATTTTCACTCAACATTTGATTGGATGAATTGTAGGTAAAAGAAAACGATGTTGTCCCCCATGTTTTGGCAGCCAGATTGTTTTCGGTATTATATGAATATTCAATCGAACCTGTTTCTGGGTGGCTCTCTGAAGCAACCTGATCCAACCCATTATATGTGTATGATTGAGTACGACTTGAGTTGAATGTTGTGTTGATCAAGCGCCCGGTCCCATCATAAAAATACGTGGCGATTTTTCCCGCCGCATCAGTGAGTTTCGTAACCAATCCAGGCAGATGATTGTACTCAAGAATCGTATCGTTGCCATTGGGATCAACAATGGTTTTATTGTCTGCAGCCAACGTGATATTGGTTATCTTCCCGCGTGGATCGGTGATTTTCTTAATCGTTCCAGCCGCACTCAGTACATAATCATAATCAACACTAATATCCGTGCTCCCCTTGCTTTCACCAATTATTCTCCCCTCTGAATCCAACGATTTCCGATAATACAGAACAATTCCATCACCAGTTTCCGCATGGCCCGTGTCCCGTCCCATCCCGTCCCAGTATTTATAAATCTTGTGATTCCCCTGAGTGACGATAACGTAGGTGCTATACCAAGTAGCCGTGACATCAGTGAATCCACTTGGCATTTCTATTTTGGTTATGCGGCCGAGATTGTCATAAGTAAATTCCATCATGCCGCCATGTTGGTTGGTTTCAGAAAGGATGGCGCTGTTGTATGTTGAAATCGTGCGCGATAATTCCGTGAAAGTGGGGCGTTCTATTTTTGATAGCATTCCGTATCTGTAGATCCAGGTTTCGGTACCGCCCGTGCCTGGCAAATTGATCGTAATAGTAATCAAATTAGGATTGCTGCTTGAATACCCGTAATCCCAGGTCAGATAAGTGCTCCCGCTTTTCCATTTCTTGATTGAGTCGATTGCGCCATTGCTATAATAAGTATTAACGGTCTCCTTCAATTTGGTACCTGAACTGCTTGTGTGGGTTTCACTTTTAATGTAATCCAACATATAGTTTGTCTCGTAAGCAGACACGGACTCAAAATAGTATTCAAGATTCTTGCAATTCGTTAAATTATCATTCCCGTAAATCTTGATTCTTGTGGGCAATCCATATCGAGACGTATCGGATCTTTCATAAAGATATTCCTCGCTTATATCAGAGTCCCCATATAGATATTTGTTTTTCTTTTTTAAAAGTGGCGCTGCTGCTTGTCCCATGTCCGTGTTCAGGACATACCAACGTGTTGTAGAAATTACTTTCCAAGTCCATTCGAATTGCTCCGTGAAGCTTCCATCGTCTGCGGCTTTTTCCTTTAACAAGCCAATCCTCCAGGGGGCGATTTCATTGTAAGCATAATACTTAACGGTGGAATCAAAAGTGGGGCCATCAATTTCTACTGTCCCGAAATCTACATTGTAGTATGAAGGATAGGTATAGTTCCATAACCTGTAATCAGAGCTTGAACTGAATTTGATCCTCTTTGTTTGAACCACCTTCGTTGAGAGAGCATAAGTGAAATAATAAAAAACATGATCGGCATATTCATATTCCATGCGTCCACCATAACTGGTGTTGACCGCCAAAAGCTCCCAGTTTGAACTAAGGCCGCTCCCATACTCGTATGTGACCGAGTTCAATTCCGGAGGATCATATTTATCTAACCTATAATACCCATTGCTGAATGCTCCAATAGAATAGGAATAATATACGTTTCCTCCAGTTGCATTCCGCACTTTTATGTACTCTAACTTGTGTGTTGAAGAATCAGTCAGGAAAGTAACAATACGCCCCATACTGTCCGTGATTGAGTCCATCCTTGGCGAGCCGGAAGCATCATAGGCAATATCGATGTGATGACCATAAGAATTTGTAATTCTAGTCACAACTCGCACTTGCTCGATGACCATATTGCCGTAGTCAATATTGGCTAATGCACCAAAAGTCCAAGTAGTTCCGTTTTTGAAATAGAGTTTCCAATCTGACTTGTCCAGTTTGGCAAAATCCCGGGTGACAAATACAGAATAATCATCAATGTTATGATAAGCCGTCTCCCACCGGCCATCAGGATATTCAATGACCGGAGTTTCGGTATTCATACTGTGGAGCCTTCCCATATGCATGGACCATCCAAATCCAACCCAGGAATAAGGTTCCTGCTGAATGCCCCATCCATTGCCTGGAAAACGATCCTTCAATATTTTTGAATTGTATACCCTCCAAATGTTTAAATCGAAACCATTCGGACCTGGAAGATGGACATCGAGGTTTTTCAAGGTCAAGTTGCCAGTGAACAGGTCGATGTTCTCTTCGGGAACGGCTCCATGCATTCCATGCTCAGTTATAATCCCGAAGCGATCAAAAATTCCGCTTTCGGCATGCATATTGGATGAAAACATCCAAATCACGAACAAAAGAAAGAGCAGCACTGTGTTCGTCTTTGATAACAACATGTTTCCTCCTCTCCAGTTTGGAACATCGATTTTATTTACATTTTTGCTTTAATGAAAAAAGGTGAACATTGATCGCTTGGATGTTTCGCTCCAACCTGAATATTAGCCCGATTGGTTTCATTGAACTGATTCTAAAAATATCGAATTTCAAAAATCAATGGACAAAAGCTAAATATCACAAAATTCATTATGTCTATGAAGAAGCCCGGCTGACGTGCTTTTCTCGGGCTAAAAGGATACAAATTTCCCCATTCGCCACTCAACCGGCGATGGACTCTGCCGTGCCAGGGGGAATCACCGGTCTGGGTGCGGCACCTGTTTTCATGTAATCAGAGATTTCTGTACAAAAACTTTTCAAAGTTCAGCCAAGGATCTCATGCGTGGATCTTTTTAGTTGATAATCGTATCATATCATGATAATATATCATTGGAGGGTAATATGCCGGCAGTGAGTTTTTACCTGAAAAAAGAGGTGCTTAACGCGGTGCGCGCCCGGGCCAGGGCCGGCGACATCCCAGTCTCCCGCATCATCAGCCGCGCCGTCGAGGAATTCCTGAAAACCGACGAGATGGCCGGGGCGAGAAAGCGGGTCATGGAAAACATCCGCACGGCGCTGGCCCCCACCGGCTGGGAAGCGCTGCACCGCGAAAGGACCGCGGCCGATGCTGACCGGGATTGACACCAGTTTCTTCTATGCCCTGGCCGCGGGCCGGCCTCTGGCGGCGGAGGCCTGGGAGAACCGGGAGCTGCTCACCTCCGTGCTCTGCTTCTACGAACTGAAAAAAAAGCTGCTGCACGGTGACCTGAAAGCCTGGCCAACCGTGCTGGAAGATATCGCCAGGGCCGTTGAAGCCGTTCCCGTGACCACGGCCGTCGCCATCAAGGCGGGACAGGTCGCCCACGACACCGGCATGCCCGCCTTCGACGCCATCATCGTCAGTTCGCTGGTCGAGGCCGGCTGTGAAGAGATCCTCACATTGGATCATCATTTTAAATTATTCGAAAAAAAGGGGCTGAAAATAACCCTTTTATCTAATTAAAATGTTTCTGACAAGAAAAATTCCAAATCACAAATTCCAAATCACAAATAAATTCAAAGCTCCAAATTCCAATGACCCAAGCAAAGGCGCTTTCAGTTCCCCCTCTTCGTTTTGCTCATTTGGTCATTGGTGCTTGGTGCTTGTTTGGGATTTGGTGCTTGGAATTCGGAATTTTATTCTTCCATTACTCGCGAAGGCTCGTTCCTCTCTTCAACCTCGAACCTCGAACATCGAACTTCGAACTCCATCTTTGTTCTTTCGCGTCCCGGGAATTTGCCGCTTTCCATCTCCCCAAAATCCTGATACAATGAAATTTCGCAGCGGAGGAAAACCCAATGGCTGAAAGCGCAAACAAGACGACCGCATTGAACAACGCCGTATCGCAGATCGAAAAGCAGTTCGGCAAGGGATCGATCATGAAGCTGGGCGGCAAGGATGTGGTGCAGATCCCCGCCATTTCCTCGGGCAGCATCGCCCTGGACATCATTTCCGGCATCGGCGGTTTCCCGCGCGGCCGCGTCATCGAGATCTACGGGCCGGAAGGTTCGGGCAAGACGACGCTGGCCCTGCACGCCATCGCCGAAGCGCAGAAGGCCGGCGGCTACGCCGCCTTCATCGACGCCGAGCACGCCCTCGACCCGCTCTACGCCCAGCGCCTCGGGGTGAACATCGACGAGCTGTACATCGCCCAGCCCGACTGGGGCGAGCAGGCGCTGGAGATCGCCGAGATCCTGGTGCGCTCGGGCGGCGTCGACATCATCGTGGTGGACAGCGTGGCGGCGCTGGTCCCCAAGGCCGAGCTGGAGGGCGACATGGGCGACAGCCACATGGGGCTGCAGGCGCGGCTGATGAGCCAGGCGCTGCGCAAGCTGACGGCCATCGTCGCCCGCTCCAAGACCACCTTCATCTTCCTCAACCAGCTGCGCGAGAAGATCGGCATGTTCGTCGGCAATCCCGAGGTCACCACCGGCGGCCGGGCGCTGAAGTTCTACAGCTCCATGCGCATCGAGGTCAAGCGCATCATGGCCATCAAGGAAGGCACCGACATCGTCGGCGGCCGCGTGCGCATCAAGATCGTCAAGAACAAGATGGCCCCGCCCTTCAAGGAGGTCGAGGTCGACCTGTACTACGGCACGGGCTTTTCCAAGGAGAGCGACCTGATCGAACTGGGGGTGCTCTACGGCATCATCAGCAAGACCGGCGCCTGGTATTCCTACAACGACAACCGCCTGGGCCAGGGCAAGGAAGCGGTGCGCAAGATCTTCGAGGAAAATCGCGCCCTGTTCGACGAGATCAAGGCCAGGATCATGGAAAAAACGGCGCCGGCGCTGAAAGAGAAGGAAAAGGACAAAGAACCCGGTTGAAAAAATTCAGGTTTTCGCTTCTTTATATCCTCGTCCTGCTGGCGACATCGCCGTTCCACGTCCAGGTCAGGAACCTGCTGGTGGACATCCGCGGCTTTCATTTCATCAATTACGTCCTGCTCGGCATCCTGGCGGCCTTTTTCGCCCTGGCCCTCTTCAAGGCCGCGACCGGCGGCAAGGCGCTGGACAACGCCGCCATCCTGCTGGCGGCCGCCATCGTGTTCTATTTTTTGTTCCAGCGCCGCATTTTCCTGAACAAAGTCTTCTTTTCCAATTTCCTGCACATCGCCGAGTTCTTCATCCTCGGCATCCTGCTGTTCAAGGAGAACAGGAAAGCGTCGTCCCCGGCCCCCTTCTTCATCCTCATCGTCTCCGCCTTCGCCTTCGAGCTGATCCAGGTCTTCATCCGCGGCCGGGTGCTCGACGCCAACGACATCTGGACCAACTTCATCGCCGGCCTGGTCGGCATGGTGGTGGGCTTCTTCTAGGCCTGGAAAAGGGCCGACGCTTCCGCTATAATGCGGCCATGGCGTTCAAGGACCTGTTTCGCGGCAAGTTTCAGGGCAAGCTGGCGGCGCTTTTCGCCCCCGGCAGAAGCCGGGAGGAGGCGCTGGCCGAACTGGAGGAGCAGCTGCTCCTGGCCGACATCTCCCAGCCGGTGGTCGAGCGCCTCACCCGCGCCGTCGCCCGAAAAGCAGCCGGCGGCGAAGCCATGGCGGCATGCGTCGAGATCCTGCGCAGCGAGCTCCTGGATATCTTCCCGGCTCCGCGCCGCCCCCTGGCCGCTCCCGCCAAGGGCGTCCTGCTGCTGGTCGGGGTCAACGGCAGCGGCAAGACGACCAGCGCCGCCAAGCTGGCCCACTATTTCGGCGAGCAGGGCCGCCGCGTCCTGCTGGCCGCCGCCGACACCT
>CAZLSH010000021.1:0-29103 GCA_964562095.1 uncultured Clostridia bacterium
TCGGCTATACCGCGAAAAGCAAGCCCGTCACCGCCGCCGACCTGAAGGCCGTCGGCTCGATGGCGCTGCTGCTGAAGGATGCCGTCAAGCCCAACCTGGTGCAAACCTCGGAGGGGACCCCGGCCATCATCCATGGCGGCCCCTTCGCCAACATCGCCCATGGCACCAATTCCATCCAGGCCATCCGCCTGGCCCAGGCCCTGGCCCAGGTGACGGTCACCGAGGCCGGCTTCGCCTCGGAGCTCGGAGGCGAGAAGTTCCTGGATTTCGTCAGCCGCACCGGCAAATTCAACGTTGACGCCGTGGTGCTGGTCACCACCCTGCGCGCGCTGAAGTACCATGGCGGCGCCGCCCGAAACGCCCTGGCCGAAAAGAACCTGGAGGCGCTGGTCAAGGGTTTCGACAACCTGGACAAGCATATCGAGAACATGCAGCTTTTCGGGGTGCCGCTGATCGTGGCCATCAATTATTTTCCCGACAACGACGCCGAGGAGCTGGCCTTGACGGTGAAGCACGTCGCTTCCCGCCAGGCCCGGGCCTTCATCAGCGATCCGTTCAACCAGGGGGGCGAGGGCTGTCTGGACCTGGCCAAGGCGGTCGATGAGGCCACCCGCTCCGGAGCCCGGGTCAAGCCCATCTACGAACCCGAGTGGGGCATCGTCAAAAAGATCGAGACCATCGCCGAGAAAATGTACGGCGCGGCCCGCATCAACTTTACCCGCCAGGCGCGTAAGGACATCGAGCTGCTCACCGAGCTCGGCTACGACCAGCTGCACGTGATCATCGCCAAGACGCCCAACTCGCTCTCCGACGACCCCAAGGCGCTGGGACGGCCGCGCGATTTCGACGTCGACGTCGACCGCCTCTTCCTCTCCGCCGGCGCCGGCTTCGTGGTCGCCGTCTGCGGCGAGATCATGCTCATGCCCGGCCTGCCCAAGGCCCCCGCCGCCGAGAGCATCGACATCGACGCCGAAGGCAATATCACCGGGCTGTTTTGATCGCTGTCGGGGCACGGCACGCCGTGCCCCTTCGGTGCATTATCTCTTGTCCGGATAGGCGGGCACGGGCGGCAGGCGGTGCTCCTTGCTCTTTTCGATCCGCGCCAGGACGACCTCGATGGCCTTTTCCAGCTGCGGGTCGCGCCCGGCCATGACCAGGTTGGGGTCGTCCTCCACGGGGATGTCGGGGATGGCGCCGCGGTTCTCCACCCACCATTCCCCTTCCTTGCCGTAGAAGGCGTTGTTGGGCTGCTGCACCATGCCGTTGTCAATGGTGCGCTGGCCGTTGACGATGCCGACCAGGCCGCCCCAGGAGGGGGTGCCGACCACCGGGCCGAGCTGGCGCGCCTGGAAGTGCTGGATGAACGCCTCGCCATCGGAGCCGTTGTACTCGTTGGAGATGGCGACGTAATTTTGCGGGCCGACGCTGCCGGGGTAGACGAAGGGCTCCATGCCGCGCAGCACGTTGAACGCCACCTGGCGCCGCTCCAGCTTGTCGATCATGAAGTACTCGGTCCAGCCGCCCGAGTTGCGGCGCACGTCGATGATGATGCCGTCCTTGTAGCGGAAGGCGCGCCAGAACTTGTCGAACTCGCCGATGTTGCCCACGCCCATGGCGTTGATGTGCATGTAGCCCACGCGCCCGTCCGTGGCTTGGCGCACTTTCTCGATGTTGCCGGTCAGCCAGCGGTCGTAGCGCAGGTGGCGGTCAAAGGCCAGCGGCTCGACCTCGTAGCTCCGGGCGCCCTGCAGCGTGGGCCGCGAATTCACCGTCAGGGACACCTTCTGCCCCTTGGCCACCTGCAGCAGGCGATGGTAATCCTCGTTCTTCCGCAGCGCCCGGCCGTTGATGGCGAGCAGGAAATCCCCCTCCCTGACCGCAATGTCGGGGCGCGCCAGCGGGGCGACCAGGTCCAGGTTGTGCTGGCTGGGGCCGTAGATGCGCTCGAAGCGGAAGCAGCCGGCGGACGGGTCATACGCCAGGTCGGCCCCCAGGCGGCCGGTGAAAACGGGGTTCTCGGGAAGCTTGACGCCGCCCATGTCGCCGCCGCGGATGTAGGCGTGGCCGACGCATAATTCGCCGACCATCTGCGACAGCAGCCAATTGAGGCCCGAGCGCGACGACAGCTGCGGGATCATGGCGCGGTAGCGCTCGCCGACTTCGCGCCAGTCCTGGCCGTGCATGCCGGCGTCGTAAAAGAAGTCGCGGTACCAGCGCCAGGTGTCGCTGAAGATCTGGTTCCACTCGGCCAGAGTGTCGGCGAAGTAGGGCAGGCCGTCCAGGGCGAGCTTGGCCGCCGTCTTCTTTTCGGCCCACAGTTTGTCCAGGCTGGAGACGAAGCAATCCTTGTTCCTGGCGATGAGAACCTGCTCGCCGCTGACGGACAGGGCGTATTGGCCGATCTTGTCCTCGATGGCCGCGGCTTTCTTCTCCTTCATGTCGAACAGGTGCAGCGTCCACTTGACCGCGCCCCGGGGCTTGAAGATCTCCTCGTACTCGTCGTCGCCGAATTCGGGAACCGAGCACCAGGCCAACCTGCCCCTGCCGGCGCGCAGGAAAAAGTAGTTCCCCGCCGGCACGGGAAGCGGGAAGGTGCGGGATGCCAGCCCCTCCAGGTCGACGCGCATGGGAGCGGGCACGGCCTCTTTGCCCGCTGCCGGCCGCTCGCCGTCGCCGCCGGAGAAAGGAGGCTTCTGGCCCGCGCGCAGCTGCACGGCCAGCACCCGGAACGGTCGGGAGATGACGTGGTTGTCCTCGTAGAAGTCCATGCCCACGTCGAAGTTGCGGCTGGACAGGTAATAGAGGTACTCACCGTTGCCGTCGAAGCAGGGGTTGATATTGTTGTAGAAATCGTCGGTGAGCGTGACTTTTTCCCCCTGCTCCAGGCTGTAGAGGAAGACCTGGCTGTTGCGGTTGCGGGCCACCATGCTGTAGCACACCCAGCGGCTGTCGGGAGACCAGGAATAGTCGTCGATCTCCCAGGTGAACTCGTCGTTCTTCAACTGGTTCACTTCGTCGATCTTGACCCGTTGTTTCGTCGCCACGTCGCAATAGAACACGGCCAGGTCCTTGTTGCCGAACAGGATCTTTTTGCCGTCGGGGGACCAGGCCAGGCGGTACACCGCGCGGTCCAGGTCGCGGGTGAGCTGGACCCATTCGCCACCGTCGACCCGGGCCATGTACAGCTGGTATTCGCCGCTCTTGTCGGAGAAGAAAGCCAGCCACTGGCCGTCGGGCGAGAGGCGGGGGTGGATCTCCCGCGACCCGGGGGTCCGGGTCAGGTTGCGCGCCGCGCCCTTGCCGGTGGGCAGCAGAAAGACGTCGCCGCGGGCTTCCAGCAGCACGCTCCTGCCGTCGTTGCCCACGTCCATGTCATGAATGAAGTCGCGGGCGTCGATCCAGCGCTCGCGCAGGCGCCAGCGGTCGCTGGGCAGGGTGACCGCGAGCTTTTTCGTCTGACCGCTGCCGATGTCGAACAGCTGGAGGTATCCGTCCTGGACGTAGACGATGCGCTCGCCGTCGGTCTCGGGCATCATCGCGTCGTATTTTGCATGGGTGGTCACCTGTTTCATTGCCCGGGAGGCGATGTCGCGCCGGTAGAGGTTGGCGATGCCGTTCCCGCGGTCGGAGACGAAATAGAGGGCGTCGCCGATCCACATCGGGTAGGCGTTCTTGCCGGTGTAGTCGGATACCGGGGTGAAGCGGCAGTTCTTGAAGTCGAAGTGCCAGATGTCGGTGTGCTGGCCGCCCCGGTAGCGCTTCCACTGGTACTCCTCGTTGCCCTTGCGCGTGAAGAACATTTCGCTGCCGTCGGCGGAGAAGCTGCACAGGGTGCCGCGGTCGACGGGCAGGCGCTCGGGCACGGTGCCGTCCAGCGCCACCCAGTAGAGGTTGGGGTCGCGGTGGATGAACTGCTCGGTATCGGCGCGGAAGACGACGCGCTTGCCGTCGGGGGTCCAGGCCACGGTCTGCAGGTTGCCCGGCTGCCAGGTCAGGCGCCGCGGCTCGCCGCCGCCGGCGGGGATCAGGTAGAGGGACTGCGGCCCGTCGTAATCGGCGCTGAAGGCGATCCAGCGCCCGTCGGGTGAGAACTTGGGGGCCACGGCCGTGCCGGGGAAGCTGGTCAGGCGCCGGGCCTCGCCGTTGCCGGTATCCGTCCGCCACAGGTTGCCCTCGTAAACGAAGACGACCTGGTCGCCGTGGATGTCGGGATGGGTCATGAAGCGGGCCTCGCCCGCGAAGATCAGGCTCGCGCAGGCGAGAAGAGACAGGAAAAACGTCAGTCGCATTTTTTTCATGGCAATACCTCCGCCAGGGTAGATGCCGCCATTGTAGCCTGGGCGGCGCGAAAAATCCAGACCCCCCGGCGGCCGCTCAGCGCATCTTGCCCAGCTGCAGGCCCAGGGAGATCCCACTGTAAGTCCGCTTGCAGATGAATGCACGCGCCTGCAGGTTGATGGCCATGAAGCTGTTCAGTGTCAGTGCCGCCTCCATTTTAAAAGGGACGCCGAAGACGGTCACCTCTTCGCTGGAACCGAGCCAGCCTTTTAAGACTCCCAATCCCGCCGCCACCCCGGCAAAGGCGCCGCGGCCGCGAGTGCAGAGGCCGGCCATGATGCCGTATTCGCTCACTTGGTCGCCGGCGCTAAACGGCACGCTGGCTCCGAAATAATAGAGCGAACCGTAGCCGCCCTTTCCCACCTGCGCCGAAAGGCTGAACTCGATGCCCAACATTTCATCGCCGAACCTGCCCAGTTGCATTCCGGCCCATGCATAGGTCGGAGGCTGGGCCCTTGGCGGACGGACCGCCTGGGCATTCAAGCCGGCGGCGACCAGCAGCAGGGCGGCGCACAAACGCAGCGATTTTTTCATGGGGGACCTCCGCTTTCAATTCCTCCCCTGCAACACCCGGGGAGGCCGGAGGCGTCACCGGGAACCTATTCCGTGGCCCAGAGCCTCATCAGGTGGACGATGACTTCCGAGGCCTTCTTCATGTCCTCCAGCGCGATCCACTCCTGCTTGGAGTGGAAGTTGAAGCCGCCGGTGAAGAGATTGGGCGTGGGCAGGCCCATGAAACTGAGGCGCGCCCCGTCGGTGCCGCCGCGGATGCTGGCGCGCTGAGGCAGGTAGCCGGCCATGGCGATCGCTTTCTCGGCCTTGGCCAGCACCTCGGGGTGCTTGTCCAGGACCACTTTCATGTTGCGGTACGACTCGATCACCTTGACCTCGCTGCGGGCGCCGGGGAACTGCGCGGTCACGCGCTTGGCGATCCCGGCGACCTTCTTCTCGGAGCGCTTCAGCCCCTTGACGGTGAAATCGCGGATGAGAAACTTGATCACGGCCGTCTCGACGTTGCCGTTGATCTGGTGCGGGTGGACGTAGCCCTCGCGATCGGCGGTGGTCTCGGGGGACAGCGCCGCCTTGGGCAGTTTTTCGACGATGCGCGCCGCGACTTTGACGGCGTTGACCAGCTTGCCCTTGGCCATGCCCGGGTGGACGTTGATCCCGGTGACCGTGACCTCCAGCGAGTCGGCGCAGAACGTCTCGTCCTCGATCTCGCCCGGCTTCTCGCCGTCGACCGTGTAGCCGCAGTCGGCGCCGATCTCGGCGGCGGTAATATGCTCCACGCCCCGCCCCGTCTCCTCGTCGGGGGTGAAAACGACGCGGATGTTCGGCCGCGGCGCCTGCGGGTGCTCGACCAGGTAGGTCAGGGCGTCCATGATCTCGGCGATGCCGGCCTTGTTGTCGGCGCCCAGCAGGGTCTTGCCCGAGGCGGTGATGATCGTCTTGCCGACCTGTTCCTTGAGGTAGGGGTTCTCGCTCACCTTGAGGACCACGCCGTCGCTGGCCGAGATCACCAGGTCCTGTCCCTGGTAGTTTTCATGGAATTTGGGCTCCACCCCGGCGCCGGAAACGTCGGGCGACGTGTCCAGGTGGGCGAGCAGGGCGATGGTCGGCACGTTGCCTTGCTGGTTGGTCGGCAGCGTGGCCAGGACATAGCTCCAGGGCGTGACCTGGACATCGCTCAGGCCCAGGGCCTCGAGCTCGGGTTTCAGCTTGGCGGCCAGGTCTTTCTGCTTCTCGGTCGAAGGGAAGGACTCGGACGCGTCGCTGGACTGGGTATCGATGCGCACGTAGCTGACAAAGCGCTCCAGGATATCGGGGTATTTCATGGGGACCTCCAGCGCCATTATAGACGATGGCCGGCGAAAAGGGAACTGCCGCCGTTCTTGACAAGCGCGCCGTTTTTCTATATAGTTATTCCTTAACTCCAAGATAGAAAGAGGTGTTTCGGTGAAAAGAACGTTTCAGCCCAACAACCTGAAAAGAAAGAAGACGCATGGTTTCCGGGCGCGCATGGAGACCAAGGGCGGCCGTGCGGTCATCAACAGCAGAAGAAGAAAGGGCAGGAAGAAGCTGACCGCCTGACCCATGGCCTTCACTTTCGGGGAATCCCTGCGCATCAAGAAGGAAGCCGATTTCGTCCGGCTGCTGAAAAACGCCCCGAAAATAAGGAATGATTTTTTTTTTGTACTTTTTGAAGAACGGCCGGGCGGCCAGCCGCTTCGCCGTTTCCGTTAACCGCAAGATCGGCAACTCGGTCCGGCGCAATTACATCAAGAGGAAGATGAAAGAGTGGTTCCGCTTGAACAGCAGCGTGCTCCAGCCGCCCCATGACGTCTGGGTCTCCATGAAAAGGCCTTTTGACCGCGGCCGCGCCGCCGAGGTCGAAACCCTCTTCCTCGACGCCCTGTCCCGCATCCGCGCCCGCTGACATGAAAAAAGCCCTGTTGCTCCTGATCCGCGGCTACCAACTGACGCTGTCCCCCCTGCTCGGCCGCCACTGCCGCTTCCAGCCCACCTGCTCGCGCTACACCCATGAGGCGATCGAACGCTTCGGCGCCGCCCGCGGGCTTTGGCTCGGCCTGCGCCGACTGCTCAAGTGCCACCCATTCCATGCCGGCGGGCACGATCCCGTCCCCGAATTCTTTGAGGTGAAATCAACATGGATACAAAAAAGCTGATCCTGACCATCGTCCTCTCGGTGGCCGTCCTGCTGGTCTGGCAGTACTTTTTCATGCCCAAGCCCGCGCCGGCGCCGCCCGCCGCCGTCCCGGCCGGCACCGCCCAGCCCCAGGAGGCCGCGCCGCCGGCCGCCGCCGCTCCCGGATCGGCCGCGGCGGACATCGGTTCGATCCTGGGCCAGGCCGAGCCGGCCGCAGAGGAGAAGGAAACCGTGCTGCCCGCCGTGCCCGAGGACCTGTCGGCCCCGGCGGAACAGCCCGTGACCGTGGAAAGTCCCCTGTTCACCGCCCGCTTCACCAACCGCGGCGCTGGCCTGGTCTCGCTGGTCCTGAAGCACTACAAGGACGATGCCGGCCAGCCCATGGACCTGGTTTCGCGCAGCGCCGAAGCCTCCGGGTTCTACCCTTTCTACTTCCTGAACAACACCCAGACCCTGGATGTCCTGAACAAAGCCATGTTCCGCTACCGGGGCGCGGCGACCGTCGAGGTCAACCGCGGCAGGGAGACGGAGATCGTCTTTGAATACGCCGACGCGGCCGAGAACCTGCTGGCCGTCAAGAAGTTCATTTTCAGCCCCTCCAGCTATGTGATCAACCTGAAATTCGAGGTGATCAAGGACGGGCGCCTGCTGGCCGACCTGCCGATCGTCTTCGGCCCCGACCTGGAGAACAACGACAGCCGCGACCGCGCCATGATGATGAACCTGAAGATCGCCGCCTATGCCAACGAAAAGCTGCAGTCGCTCGATTTCGCCAAGCAGAAGACCCAGCCCCAGGCCACCCCGGCCTTTGAAAAAGCGGCGGGCGCGATGGGGACGGGCTACTTCTGGTCGGCCTATGAAACCACCTATTTCGCCGCCGTCTTCAAGTCGGCGCCCGGGAACCGCTCGCAGCTCTCCTGGCAGGCGATCCGCCCGCTCCAGGGAGAGGACAAGGGCAAGCTGTATTCCTACATGATCGTCACCGACCCGGTCGCGGCCTTCATCGGTCCCAAGGACGAAAAGATCCTGGCCGCGGTGGAGGCCGAGTTCCCCGACCTGAACAAGATCATCGAGTACGGCTGGTTCGGCGCGATCGCCAAGATCATGCTCAAGGGCATCCGCTTCATCCATGGCTTCCTGCCCAACTACGGCTGGGCCATCATCCTGTTCACCCTGTTCCTCAAGCTGGTCCTCTTCCCCCTCACCTATTCCTCCAGCGTTTCCATGGCCAAGATGCAGGCCCTGCAGCCCAAATTGAAAGCCATCCAGAAGAAATACAAGAACAGCAAGGACATGGAGCAGCGCAAGCTGATGAACGCGGAGATGATGGCCCTCTACAAGCAGGAAAAGGTCAACCCCGCCGGCGGCTGCCTGCCGCTGCTGCTGCAGCTGCCTCTGCTGTGGGGCTTCTTCCGCCTGCTGTCGGTCTCGATCAACGTGCGCCACGAGCCCTGGATGCTGTGGATCACCGACCTGTCGAAGAAAGACCCCTATTATGTCCTGCCCATCCTCATGGGCGTGACCCAGCTGATCCAGACGCGCATGACCCCCTCGAGCGGCGACCCCACCCAGAAGAAAATGATGTACATCCTGCCGTTCGTCATGGTCGTCATGTTCGCCTCGTTCCCCAGCGGCCTGAACCTGTACTGGTGTTTCTCCAACATACTGCAGATCGGCCAGCAGTACATCGTCAACCAGAAGATCTACCAGCAGAAAAAAGAGGAGGCGCGGGAGTTCAAGGCGCTGAAGCGTAAGAAAGGAGCCAAAGAGAAATGACCGATAAAAAGGAATTCGTCGCCCATTCTCTCAAGGACGCCATCCAGAGGGCCGCGGAGGAGTTCGGCGTCCAGGAAGAACGGCTGAAATACCGCATCATCACGGAAAAAACAAAATATTTCGGCCACAAGCAGCGCGAGATCTTCATCGAGGCCTGGCGCTCCGACGGCGGCGAGCAGCAGGGGCTGGAGGCGTTCGTCCGTTTGCTGCTGGAGGAAATGAAGCTGGACCTGAAGTTCGAGCTGGAGGCCAAGAGCGATTTCCTGCGCGTCAACTTCTCCGGCGGGGACTACAAGCTGATGCTCTACCAGAACGGCAACCTGCTCAATGCCGTGCAGTACCTGATCAACCGCCTGTTCGCCGACGCCGTCGGCAAGAAGATCTACTGCGAGTGCGAGAACTACCGCAAGAAAAAGGAAGTCGAGCTGAGCGCCCAGGCCCACCGCTTCGCCCGCCAGGTGCGGCGCAGCGGCAAGGCCGTCGAGCTGCCGGAGATGAACCCTTTCGAGCGGCGCATCATTCACATGACGATCAACAAGTATTCCGACCTGGAGTCCAAGAGCGACGGCGACAATTTCCTCAAGGTCATCACCATCCGCAAAAAAGCGCATGGATGAGGAGACGATCGTCGCCCTGGCCACGCCGCCGGGGCGGGGGGGCATCGCCGTCATTCGCCTGTCGGGAGCTTTGAGCGGGGACATCGTACGCAGGATCTTCCGGCCGCTGCCGGCCAGGGTCCGGGCCCGCCGCAGCTATCACGGGTTCCTTCATGACGCCGGTGGGCGCATCGACGAGGGATTGGCGGTTCTCTTTCACGCCCCGCGCTCCTACAGCGGCGAGGAGATGGCCGAAATCTCGCTGCATGCCAACCCGTTCCTGGCCGAGAAGGCCTTGGAGCTGGCCTGCCGCCACGGCGCCCGGCCGGCGCTGCCGGGCGAGTTCACCTACCGCGCCTTTCGCAACGGCAAGCTGGACCTGCTGCAGGCCGAGGCGGTCAACGACCTGATCCGGGTTAATTCCCGCGCCGGCGCGCGGATGGAGTTCGACAACCTGGAGGGGCGGCTTTCCGCGGCCGTGGCCCGGGTGCGCGAGGCCCTGCTGCGGGCCGCGGCCGAGATCGAGACCGGCATCGAGTTCGCCGAGGACCAGCACCTTGAGGCCGGCCCCAACGGGGACGGGCTGGCCGCAGCCCTGGCCCTGCTGGAGAGGATCCTGGCCGGCAGCCGCTTCAGCGAGGTCGTGAGCAGGGGCTTCCAGGTGGTCATCGCCGGCCGGGTCAACGTCGGCAAATCCTCGCTGTTCAACGCCCTGCTGCTGCGCGAGCGCTCGATCGTCTCGGCGCTGCCCGGCACCACCCGCGATTACATCGAGGAAACGCTGCATCTCGACGGCTTCGCCTTCCGCGTCAGCGACGTGGCCGGCATCCGCGCCGCCGGCGGCGACGACATCGAGAGCCAGGGCATGCGCCGCAGCCTGGAGCGCATCGCCGCCGCCGATGCCGTGCTGTTCATGGTCGACGCTTCGCAGCCGCTGCAGGAGAGCGACCTGGAGATCCATCGCCTGCTGGGCGGCAGGAAGCGCATCCTGCTGGCCAACAAGAGCGATCGCGGACGCGAAGACGTCATCGCCGCCATCCGCGCGGCCTTTCCCGGTGAGCCGTTGCACCTGATCTCGGCCAAGCACGGCGACAACCTCGAGGCCGCGACCGCCTTTCTCGCCTCCCTGCCGGGAGAACTCGCGCCGTCCGCCGACGCCGTCGCCGTCAACCTGAGGCAGAAGGACCTACTGGAAAAGCTGCGGGCAACGATCGGCCGCGTGCTGCGCCTGCAGGCGCGGGAGCCGGCGCCCGGCGAACTGGTCTCCGAGGAGCTCCGCCAGGGGCTGCGGTTCGTCGGCGAGCTCACGGGCGCCATCGGGGTCGATGACGTCCTGCGCGGCGTGTTCGCCCGGTTCTGCATCGGCAAATGAGGGTCATTGTCATCGGCGCCGGCCATGCCGGGATCGAGGCCGCCTGCGCCGCGGCCCGGATGGGGGCGGAAACGGTCCTGCTGACCATGCACCTGGAGACCATCGCCCAGATGTCGTGCAACCCCTCGATCGGCGGCATCGCCAAAGGGCACCTCGTGCGCGAGATCGACGCGCTGGGCGGGGTCATGGCCCGGGCCGCCGACGCCACCGGCATCCATTTCAAGGTGCTGAACCGCAGCCAGGGGCCGGCGGTGCGCGCCACGCGCTCCCAGAACGACAAGGCCGCCTACCGCCTGCACCTGAAGGATCTGCTGGAGAACGTGCCGCGCCTCTCCCTTTTCCAGGGAGTGGCCGCCGGCATCGTGCTGCGCAACGGCCGAGCCTGCGGCGTGCGCCTGGAGGAAGGCGAGACCCTGGAAGCCTCTGCGGTGATCGTCTGTTCCGGGACCTTCCTGGGCGGGCGCATCTTCATCGGCCCAACCTCCTATGCCGCCGGCCGGGCCAATGAGCCCCCGTCCCTGAAGCTGGCGCAGCAGATCCGCGATCTGGGCTTCGAGGTGCTGCGCCTGAAGACCGGCACGCCCATGCGGCTGCACGCCGACGGCATCGACTGGTCGCGATTCACCCCGCAGCCCGGCGACGAGCCGCCGCCCTGCTTTTCCATGCACACGCGCCGCCCGGTGCGCAACCGCGTGCAGTGCTTCCTGGGCCGCACCCCGCCGGAGGTCGGCCGCATCGTGCGCGATCACTTGCACCTGTCGCCGCTCTACTCGGGGATGATCGAGGGCGTCGGACCGCGCTACTGCCCTTCCATCGAGGACAAGTTCGTCAAGTTCCCCGAACGCCAGCAGCACCACTTCTACCTGGAACCCGAGGGACTGCACAACAAGGAGATCTACGTCAACGGCCTTTCCTCCAGCCTGCCGGTCGACGTGCAGAGAATGATCCTGGCGGCCATTCCCGGCCTGGACCGGGCGCGCATGATGCGCCCGGCTTATGCCATCGAATACGACGCCATCCAACCCACGCAGCTGCAGCCCAGCCTGGAGAGCCGCCGCGTCGCCAACCTGTTCTTCGCCGGCCAGGTGAACGGGACTTCGGGCTACGAGGAGGCCGCCGGCCAGGGGCTGATGGCCGGCATCAATGCCGTGCTCAAGCTCCGGGGCGAGCCTCCCTTCGTCCTGGAGCGGCAGGAAGCCTATATCGGGGTCATGATCGACGACATCGTCCAGCGCGGCATCGACGAGCCCTACCGCCTGTTCACCTCCCGCGCCGAGTACCGCCTGCAGCTGCGCGAGGACAATGCCTTCGAGCGCCTGGGCGCCCACGGCCTGCGCCTGGGGCTGGTGGCGCGCTGCGACCACGATCGCCAGCTGCGCCTTCTGGAAAAGCGCCGGCGCGTGATCCGCGATCTGGCCGCCACCCGGGCACGCTTCGGCGGCAGGAGCGAAACGCTGTTCCAGATCCTGAAGCGGCCGGAAATGACCCTGGCCGGCCTGCAGAAGCTGCATGGCCGGGAACTGCTGAAGAAAATGACCTTCGGCGACGCGTCCTACATCGAGGCCTGCGTCAAGTACGAGGGCTATGTCGCCATCCAGCACAGGGAGGTGGCCAAAATGCGCAGGCTGCAGAAAACGGCCATCCCCGAGGATCTTGATTTCCAAAGCGTCGAGGGACTTTCCCGCGAGGTCCGGGAGAAACTGGCCCGGGCGCGCCCGCGCACGCTGGCGGAAGCGGCGCGCATCCCCGGAGTGACGCCGGCGGCCATCAATGCCGTCAGCATCCACCTCACGCTGAAACGCGGCAAATAACCGATCCCGCTGCGTTCATCGGCCCAGATGGATCCCGGCTCCGGCAGGCCGTGCTGGCGGACGAGGCCAGGCAGATCCCCGACTTAAAACGCGGCGGAAAAGCCGAACCAGACCTCCATGTCCTCGTTGACCTCGTCCATGAGCGGTACCATCACGTTGAGCGAGGGGGTGAGCGTCAGCCGGTTCAGCGCCAGCGGCGCCTTGATAAAGAGATCGATATCGGAAAGCCCCGTCTTGTCGATATACTGCCGGCTGTTGAAGCCGATGAGCCCGCCGACTTCCATTCCCAGTTGATCGCTCATTCGGATCTCTTGGCTGACGGCGAGGGAAACGTAGAGGCCGCTGCCCAGGTTGAAGTCGTAATAGACGGAGAGCGTCGGCGACAACGGCAGGTCGGTCCGGGCCAGCGCGACGAAAATTTCCTGCGAGGTGTCGTCCCTGAGCGTGAAGCCGTCGGCGAACCAGTAGCCGTAGTGGTTGATGCCGACGTCCATCTCCCAGCCCGACGGCAGCGGCACGGCATAGGAAAAGGTCACGTCGATCTCATCGGCCGACCTGAATTCACTCCGCCGCTCCAATGCGAAGCTGCCCCACAGGCTGAGGGAAACCCCGCTCCGGCCCAGGTCGATGGCGAAGGCGGGCTGGAGGGCGGAATGGTTGTCCGGCAGCAGGTCGAAGCCGCGCCAGACGTAGCGGCTGACCCAATCGATCTGAACGGAGGCCATGCCCGGCAGCAGCGCGGCCCAGGACAGGGAAATGAGCAGCGCCAGGGACCGTCTTTTCATGAGTATTCGCAAACGCTGGCTCGTGGGCGGCCGCAGGGGGGGCCTGGGATTCCCGACCGCGCTCACACCCAGCTCCGCCGCCTTTCGCGCCGCTTTTCCGAACGGTCGACGATCAGCGCCGTGGCCGAATCGCCCATGACATTGAGGACGGTCCGGCACATGTCGAGTACCCGCTCCACGCCGATGATCAGGCCGATCCCCTCCAGCGGGATTCCCGCCGAGCCCAGCACCATGGATAGGGTGACGATGCCGATGCCGGGGATCCCCGCCGTGCCCACGGCCGCCAGGGTGGCGGTGAGCACGACCAGCGCCAGCTGCTGCAGGGACAGCGTGATGCCGAACACCTGGGCGATGAAAACGGCGCTCACTCCCTGGTAGATGGAAGTCCCCGACATGTTGATCGTTGCGCCCAGCGGCAGGACGAAGGAGACGACGCCGCGGTCCATGCCCAGCTTCTGCTCGCAGGAAACCATGTTCTCGGGAAGTACCGCGTTCGAGCTGGATGTCGAAAAGGCCAGCAAACCGACCGAACCCAGCCGGCGGAAAAAGAACAGCGGGGAGGTCCCGCCCAGCAGGGCCACGGCCAGGCTGTAGTAACCAAAAAGAAAAATGGCCATCGTGCCGATCGTCACCAGCGCATACTCGAGGAGCGCCAGCAGGAAATGGAAGCCGAATTGGGCGATGACCGCGGTGATCAGGGCGAACACGGCATAGGGGGCCAGGCGCATCACGCCCTTCACCAGCGCCACCAGCGCGTCGTTGAGGGCGTCGAGCAGTTCCAGTACCTTGTCGCGCTTGCTTGGGGCGATAAGGGTGAAGGCCAGCCCCAGCAGCAGGGAGAAGGTGATCACCGGCAGCATGTCGCCGGATGCCAGGGCGGCGAAGGGATTGGCCGGGATGAGGGCGAGCAGGAACTCTCCCGGGCGGGTCCGGGCGGCGGTCGCCGAAGGGGATGCCGGATGCTGCCAGCGGCCCTCGGACTGTATCCCCGCCTGGATCGCCTCCTTTTTGGCCGCATCGAGGTTCTTTCCCGGCTGGAACAGGTTGGCGGCGGCGATGCCCAGGGAGACGGCCAAAATCATGCTGACCAGAAAAAATGCGACCGCTTTCAGGCCGATGCGGCCCAGTTTTTTCAGGTCGGCGAAACCGGCCGTCGCCCCCATGATCGAAACGGCGATCAGCGGGATGGCGATCATCTTCAGCAGCTGGATGAAGATGTCGCCCAAGGGCTTGACATAGGCGGCGACGGCTCCGGCATCCAGCATGGCGAGCAGCGAGCCGGCGGCGGTGCCGGCGACCAGCCCGATGAAGATCTTCGTGTGCAGTTTCATGATGCTTCCCGCTAGATGATAGACGATCGGCGAATTTTTGCAAGCGGCCGCGGGTGGGTTTTTCCCCGCTTCTCTGCTACAATGGCCCGGTGCGACTCTTCGCGCGCTCATTCCTGCTCGCCTGGCTGGCGGCCGCCCCGGCGCTGGCGGCCGTTGCCCCGGACTCGCGCCCGGCCTCAGCCTATTTCGTCCTGGACAACGGACTGCAGGTGCTGCTGCAGGAGAAGCGCGGCCTGCCGCTGACCGGCATCGCCCTGGCCATCGACCTGGGCACCAAGGACGAGAACGAGGAGACCGGCGGCTATGTCCACCTGCTCGAGCACATGCTGCTGTTCGGCGACGGCAGCGAACTGGACAGCGAGGCGCGCCTGGCCGCTCTCCGCGGCCGCGGCGTGGAGCAGAACGCCCATACCGACCACGACCTGATGACTTTCGAGGTTTCCTGCCCGGCCGAGGAGAGCGCCTGGGCCCTGGAGCAGGTCCGGCTGGCCGTTTTCGCACCCCGCCTGGAGGCGCGGCGGCTGGAGGCCGAAAAGCGCATCATCCGGGAGGAACTCCTGCAGCGGCGCGACGATCCGCTGGGGCTGGGGCAGCTGCTCGTCATGGAGCGCCTTTTCGCCGGCCATCCCTATGGGCGTTCGGTTTTCGGCGAGGAGGCGAACATTGCCGCCGCCACCGTCGAAAAGCTGCGGGCCTTCTGCCGCCCGCATCTGGTGCCCGACCGCTGTGCGCTGGCGCTGGTCGGCGATTTTGCCGTGGCCGGCATGGAAAGTGAAGTGCGCCGCCGCTGGGGGACATTGGCCAGGGGCGAGACCGCCGCCGCCGCTCTTCCCGCTGCCGGCCGTTTGCAGAAGAGCAGCGAGCACCAGGTCGAACTCGACGTCGAGGAAAGCCACCTCTTCATCGGCTGGCGCGCCCCGGCGTTCAACGACGGGGAGCGGCTGCCGTTCAGCCTGCTGGCGCACCTGCTCGGCGGCGGGATCAACCCCATCCTGAACGGCGTCCTGCGCGGCGGGCGGCGGCTGGCCGACCGTGTCAGCATGAGCTATCTGCCCATGCGCGCCGGCGGCGTGGCCCTGCTGCACCTGACGCTCGAGCGCAGGAAAATCCGCGCCGCCCAGGGCGAGATCTCCTCTTTCCTGAGCCGCATCGGCTCGTTCCATTTCAGCCCCGGGGACGTGCCGCCGCGCCTGCGCCAGGGGATGCTGGACTACCTGCAGAGCGCCAAGAACCAGATGGAGTACGGCAACGGCAGTTTCCGCGAGTCGGCGCTCAACCTGAGCCTGGCCAGCGCCCGCTTCCTGCTGCTGAACCGCAATTCCGTGGCGGGATCCTTCCTGGATAGCATCGGGGGCGTCAGCGCCTCCGACCTGCGCCGCGCCGCCGGCAGGTACCTGAGCGGCAAGAAATGGGTGGTGGTGGCCGTGACGCCGCGGGGCAAGGATAAAGAATGATCCGCCGCGCCCTGCTGCCGTTGCTCATGCTGCCGGCGCTGGCGCTTGCCCAAGCCGGCGCCGATGCCTGGCGGCTGGGCCAACCTCCCCGGGAGTTCACCCTGGGCAACGGCCTGCGGGTGATCCTGCAGCGCGATGAGGCCGTTCCGATCAGTGTCGTGCAGCTGCTGGTGCGCGGCGGCGACCGCGACGATCCCGCCGGCAAGGCCGGGCTGGCCTACCTGACCGCCCGCTTGTGCCTGGAGGTGAGCGGGCAGACGATGCTGCAGCAGCTGGTCGACCTGGGCTCGTCATTTTCGCTCGACGTGGGCGGCGATTACTCGCTGGTCACCGTCCGCTCGCTGAGCCGCCATCTGGACCCCACCCTGGACATGCTCGCCGGCATGATGAGCGAGCCGCTCTTCTCCGATCTGCGCGTCGACGGCATCAAACAGCTCATGCGCTCGCTGCAGAAGCAGGAAAGCGACAATGCCGTCACCCTGATGCGCAAGACCGCGGCCGCTTCCTTTTTTGCCGCCCCGGCCTATGGGGCGGCCCTGTTCGGCAGCGTGGAGTCGCTCCGCGGCATCGGCCGGAAAGACATCCAGGAGTTTTTCCGCGCCCATTATGTGGCCGGCAACATGCTGGCCGTCGTCGTCAGCGATCTGGGCGAGGAGGAGCTGCGGCCGATGCTCGCCCGCCGTCTGGGACGCTTCGCCGCCGGGACGCGGACGGAAGCCCCGCCGCTGGCGCCGTCCCGCCCCCCATCCATGCAACAGGCCCTGGAGCGCCTTTCGGCGCAGGCCCTGGTCTCGGTTTCGCTGGCGCTGCCGCCCCTGGCGGCCGATGATCTCGCGGCGGCGACGCTGCTGGAATCCTGGCTGGGAAAAGGGATCGGCAGCCGGCTGTGGAGCCTGCGCAGCCGCGAGGGCTTGGCCTACGGCCTCAGCGCCGAGCTGCAACCCAACCGCGGCGGCATGCTGCTGAGCGTTTATCTCCGGACCGGCGAACACCGCCTGGACGCGGCGCAGGCGGAACTGGAGCGGCTGTTGCGCGAGGTCCACGAGCAGGGGATCGGCGCCGCCGAGCTGTCGGCGGCCAAGGCCTACGCCCGTGCCGTTTTCTGGCGGCAGAACGAATCACGCGAGCGCCGCGCCGCCTTCCTGGCCTTTCTCGAGGGCGTCGGCCTTTCCTGGCGCCTGGCCGGAGATTTCGCCGGCTGCCTGGACAGGATCGGCCTGGAGGAGTTCAATGGCCGTTTGCGGGATTGGCTGGCGCCGGAGCGCTGGTTCAGGCTGAGCATCGGACCGGGGCAATAGCCGGCTCAGAGAAGAGAAGGGAAGAGAGAGGGAAGAATAGGGAAGAGGGAGTGGGAAAAACACTTCCAGATCTCTTTATCAGTTATCTTCCCCTTGCCTTTCCCTCTCTCTTTCCCATGTCTTCCCTGATTCTGGCCGGGTTTGCAATTTAGGCGGAAAAATTGTATAAATAAAGATGGCAAAAAAATTCTTCTCCCACGGCGCCTGCCGTGAAGTCACCGGGTCCAAGCATTTTCTCGATATCGACGGCCGATTGCTGCAGGTCGACTGCGGCATGTTCCAGGGCCGGCGCGAGGAATCCTACCGCAAGAACCAGCGGATGCCGTTCGACGCCAAGGCCGTGCAGTCCCTCATCCTCACCCATGCCCATTTCGACCATTCCGGCGCCCTGCCCATCCTGGTCAAGAACGGTTTCGACGGCAACATCCATGCCACGTCCGCCACCCGCGACATCACCCAGATCATCCTGCTGGACAGCGCCCATATCCAGCAGAAGGATTTCGAGTTCATCCAGGAGAAGGCGAAGAAATACCCCGAGCGCGAACTGACCGTCTACGATCCGCTGTACAACGCCGAGGAGGCGGTCCAGCCGCTGCGCCATTTCGTCACCGTCGATTACCGGCGGAAATTCCATCCCCTGGACGGCGTGACGGCCGAGTTCTTCGACGCCGGCCACATCCTGGGCGCGGCCACGGTGCACCTGACCCTGCCCGGCGGCCTGAACGTCGGTTTCAGCGGCGACCTCGGCCGCGAGGGGCTGCCCATCATCCGCGACCCGGATGTCATGCCGCCCATGGATTACCTGGTGCTGGAGGGGACGTACGGCGATCGCCTGCACAAGTCGATCGGCATGGCCGGCGAGGAACTGGCCGAGCTCATCCACAAGGCTCATGAGCGGCGCAGCAAGATCCTCATTCCGGCCTTCACCATCGAACGCACCCAGGAACTGATCTACATCATCCATACCCTGCAGCGGGAGGGCAAGGTGCCCAAGCTGCCCATCTTTATCGATTCGCCGATGGCGGTGAACGCCACCGCCATCTTCAAGGTCCACCCCGAGTGCTTCGACGAGGAGACCGTGAGCCGCTTCACCAGCGTCAACGTCGATCCTTTCGGCTTCGACAACATCCGCTACGTCGTTTCCACCGAGGAATCCAAGAAGATCAATGAACTCCAGGGACCGGCCATCATCATCTCCGCCTCGGGCATGGCCGAGTCGGGCCGCATCCTGCACCACCTGATCCAGCACCTGGAAAACCCCGCCAACATCGTCGCCATCGTCGGCTTCATGGCCGAGAACACCCTGGGACGGCGCCTGGCCGAGCGGGCCAAGGAGGTCAGGATCTTCGGCAGGCCCTATCAGGTAAAGGCCGAGATCGCCACGCTGAACGCCTTTTCTGCCCATGCCGATTACTCGGAGATCATGGCCTGGCTGAAACGCCACGACCTGAAGCAACTGAAAAAGATCTTCCTGGTCCATGGTGAGGACGCGGCGCTGGCCAGCCTGCAGGGAAAGCTGCTGGACTTCGGCATTCCCGCGGTGGAGATCGTCCAGGACGGGAAGACCTACGGTCTGGACTGAGGAAAACGGGCGGCGCGGCCATGGAAACCATCGACCTGGAAGGCATCCCCTGCCAGGTGCTGCGCCGCAACGGCCGCCGCGTGCGCGTCGCCTTCCGCCAGGGCCGCCTGCGCGTGGTCCTGCCCCGCCATGCCGACCCGCGGCGGGTCATCGAGCGCCACCGCGACTGGATCCTGGAGAAGCACGAATGGTTCCGCCGCCAGCGCCTGCTGGCCGATGAGCTGGAGCTCTGCCGCCGTTCCAACGACGAGTTCGTCGCCCTGGTCCGCGCCCTGAGCGGGAAACACGGCGATATGTTGGCGGTCCGGCCCTCGGGGATCGGTTTCCGCAAGATGCGCAGCAAATGGGGGAGCTGCAGCGTCAAGGGCAAGGTCAACCTGAACACCTGGCTGCAGGTGCTTCCCGACGAGCTGGTGTCCTTCATCGTCTTTCACGAGCTGGCCCATCTCAGGGTGCGCAACCACGGTTCAGAATTCAAGGCCCTGATCCGCTCCCAGTTCCCCCATTTCCGCGACCTGGACGGGCAGCTCAAGCTCTACAGCCTGAAGATCCTCTAAAACCCGCGTCGGCTTGACATAATTGGGCCGGACGGCTATACTTTTTGCCGTGGCCAAGGATAAAAAAGGGCATGCCGGAGAGAATGAACTATCGCTTAAGAACGAGATTTTCGGCATTTTTTTCCTGTTTTTCTCCTTTTTCCTGATCTTCAGCCTGGCCAGCTTCAACCCCCTGGATCCCAGCTTCTTCCATTCGGCGCCGGCGCGCGTCATCACCAACTACGGCGGCCGCCTGGGATCGGAGCTGTCGGCCCTGCTGTTCAACCTCTTTGGCTTCGCTTCTTGGCTGTTCATGCTCATTTTTTTCTTCCTGACCGCCTATTTTTTCTTCAACCGCCTGCTCAACCGGGCGGTCAGCAAGGGGATCGGCTTTTTCATCCTGCTCCTTTCGCTGGCGGCGCTGCTGGCCAACCTCAACCCCGAAACACTGGTCTCGGGGCAGGCTGTCCGGTCGGGCGGCATGGTCGGGCTGCTGATCAATGACTTCGTCAGCGCCCAGGTCAAAGGCGTTTTTGCCGCCGCGCTGTTTCTCTGCCTGCTGGGCGTCTCGCTGGTGCTGATCGCCAAGATCTCGATCCGCAACATCCTGGTCTTTCTCTGGAAACTGCTGGCCAGAGGGGGCGCCCTGCTCGCGGGTTCTTTCCGCAAGCGCCTGGAGGCCATGCGCCGCAACCGCGACCGCAGGAAGGTCCAGGAGAAATACGAAGCCGGCGAGGGCAATTTCGTCTTCAAGGGGCGGCAGACGCTGAAGGAAAGGGAAGGCGAGTCCGCCGCGCGCGCCGATAAGAGAACCGCGGCGGCGGCGGGCGCGCGGGCGGTCATCCGCAAACCGAGCAAGCTGCCCGAGGAGAGCGGGATCTTTCCCGAGCTGGAGCAGGAGTTCCTTCCCGACGCCCAGTACAAGCCGCCGCCCATGACCTATCTCGATGCCCCGACGGCCAAGAGCCAGATCGACATCGACGAGCTCGAGGAAAAGAAGCAGGAGCTGTCCCAGCGTCTGCAGGAATTCAAGATCAACGGCGAGATCGCCGAGTTCACCCCGGGCCCGGTGATCACCACTTTCGAGTTCGTCCCCGACATCGGCGTCAAGGTCAAGGATGTGTCGGCGCTGACCGAGGACCTGGCGCTGGTGGTCAAGGCCCAATACGTGCGCATCGAGCGCATCCTGGGCAAGAAGGCCATCGGCATCGAGATCCCCAACAAGAAGCGCGAGACCATCCACCTGCGCGAGCTGCTGGAGACGCCGCAATACAAGCAGTCCAGCTCGCCGCTGACGCTGGCGCTGGGCAAGACGGCCAGCGGCGACATCTTCATCTCCGACCTCAAGGAGATGCCGCACCTGCTGATCGCCGGCGCCACCGGCAGCGGCAAGAGCGTGGCCATCCACTCCATCATCCTCAGCATCCTCTACAAGTCGTCGCCCAAGGCCGTCAAGTTCATCCTGATCGACCCCAAGCGCATCGAGCTGGCCGCCTACAACTCGCTGCCGCACCTGCTCACCCCGGTGGTGGTCAATCCCAAGCTGGCCAAGAACGCCCTGGACTGGGCGGTCTTCGAGATGGAGAACCGCTACAAGAAGCTGGCCACGCTGCAGGTGCGCAACATCGAGCAGTACAACAAGAAGCTGGAGATGCTCATCCAGTCGGAGGACGAGGACCTGGAGCACCTGGACGACCGGGACCCCATCCCCTACATCGTGATCATCATCGACGAGCTGGCCGACCTGATGATGGCCTCGGCGCGCGAGATCGAGGACGACGTGCTGCGCCTGGCCCAGAAGTCGCGGGCCATCGGCATCCACCTCATCCTGGCCACCCAGCGGCCGTCGATCGACGTCATCACCGGCCCGATCAAGAACAATTTCCCCTCGCGCATGGCGCTGGCCGTCCCCTCGCGCTACGATTCGCGCACCATCATCGACCAGATGGGCGCCGAAAAGCTGCTGGGCAACGGCGACATGCTCTTCCTGCCGCCCAAGACCGCCACCCTGATCCGCCTGCACTCGGCCTACGTGTCGGAGCCGGAAACGGTGCGCGTCGTCAATTACCTGGCCAAGCAGGCCAAGCCCGAGTTCAACACCCAGATCATCAAGCACACGGCCCAGAGGGAGGAGCAGGGCGAGGAGCAGGAGCTGGACGAGATGTTCTTCGAAGCCGCCGAGGTGATCATCACCACCGGCCAGGCGTCGGCTTCCTACCTGCAGCGCAAGCTGAGCGTGGGCTTCGCCCGCGCCGGCCGCCTCATCGACCAGTTGCAGGAGAAGGGGGTCATCTCGCCGTCCAACAGCCGGAACCAGCGCGAGATCCTCATGACCCTGGACGAGGTGAAGGAGATCGGCAAGGAAGCCGCGGCCGACTGATCGCCGCCGTTTCAGACTAAATGATCCGCCGCGCCCGGGAGTATACCAAGCGGCGGCAGGAGGGGCATGAGCGAAGAGGAACTGATCCGCTGCGCCCGGCTGGGCGATCGCGACGCATTCGCCGGGCTCGTTTCCGCTCATGAAAAGAAGCTCCTGGCCCTGTGCCGGAACATGCTCGGCGATCGCGAGGAAGCCCGTGACGCCGCCCAGGATGCGTTGCTGCAGGCCTTTCTCAACCTGGAACGCTTCGACGCCGGCCGCAGCTTCGTTCGCTGGCTGCTGGGGATCGGAGCCAAGCGCTGCCTCGACCGCCTGCGCAAAAGGAAAACGTTCCTGCGCTATTTTCAGGGCCATGCCGGCGAGTGGCTGGGCGGCGCTGTGCCTGGACCCGAGGCCGCCGCGGCCGGGGAGGACGCCGGGCGGCTGCTGCTGCGGCTGCCGGCCCGCGAGCGGGCGGCGATCTCCCTGGCGGTGTTCGAGGATTTCAGCGCCCGCGAGATCGGCGCAGCGCTGGGTTGCTCGGAGAACACGGCGCGCGTTCACCTGTTCAACGCCCGCGTGAAGCTGAAGAAGGAGGTGGCCCATGAAATGTGAATGGATTCGAGTTGCCTACCGCATCCTGCCGCTGCCGGCCTGGAAGGCGTTCCTGCTCGATCGCCACATCGACCGCTGCCCGCGCTGCCAGGCGCAGGCGCTTGATGACGCCGCCATCCTCTCCCTGGGAATGACGCCGGCCCGCCTGCAGAACGAGCCGCCGCTGCGCCCTTTCGCCCCGGAAGCCGGACGGTCCAGCGGGTTCCGCCCCGCCTGGCGCTACGCCTTCGGCTTTTTCCTGGCCGCGGCCATCCTGGGAGGCGCCTTCGCCATCTGGCGCGGCGTTTCAGACGCTGCCCTTCCGCGGGGGATCGTCACCGTCGCCGAGACGGAGGAGGATGCCCGCGTCTTTGCCGTGCTCGAGGCGCGGGTCGGCGGCGAGCCGGCCCGCCCGATCGTCTTCAAGCCCGGGCCATCCGGGATGACGATCGTCTGGTTCGAGAAGACGGAAGAAATGAATTATGGAGATCCAAAATGAAAAAAATACTGTCGCTGTTTGTGTTTTTGGCTCTGTTGACTTCCGGCTTGTCGTGGGCCGGGATTACCTTGAACATCAAGCTTGATTTTTTCGGTACCCCGCAAGCGGGGCAAAAGGGCTCCAGCGTCACCACGTCGTTCCATCTCAAATCGATCGTCCAGCGCAACCTGCAGATCTCCTTTTCCGCCGAAGCCTTGGAAGCCGAGCTGAAAAAGACATTCAATGCGCCCGGGCTTACCCTGCTGGCCGAGGGCAACCTGCTATGGAAGTCGGGAAACGAGCCGTCGGTCACCCAGATCGTGCAGATCGACGGCCGGGATCTCGCCCTGGTCCTGACCCCCTTGCCCAGGCCCGGGGCGGTAAACTTCAAGGTCGGGGTGGTGGAGGAAAACAGCGGGGAAAACCTCAAAAGCATCTTGCTCGACACCGAGATCATCCTGCCTGACGGCGAGGTGGCCATGCTGGGCTTCCGGGACATGCTGGATCGAAGCTACTTCATCGCCTTTTGCGTGCAGGGCCGCGAGGAAAAATCAAGCCCCGGCGTCAAGAGGCTGAATGCCGGTCAGCAACCCAAAAAGGTCAAGGACGTCATGCCGGTCTATCCGCCTAAGGCTCGGCAGGAAAAGATCCAGGGCATCGTGATCGGGGTGATCGAGGCCGATGTTTACGGCCGGGTGGCCAAGGCCGAAGTGATCTCCGGCCATCCCCTGCTCAACGATGCGGCGCTGGCGGCGGTCAGGCAGTGGGAGTTCGAACCCCATCTCGCGGACGGCAAGGCCATTCCCGTTTCTTTTACCTTCACTGTCAGTTTCATCCTCAAGGATGGCAAGGCCGGTGGTGCGGACGCCGTCGCCCGCCTCGAAGGCACGCAGGAACCGAAGCTGGTCAAGATGGTCCGCCCGGCCTATCCCGAGGAAGCCGTGAAGAAAAAGCTCCAGGGTGTTGTGATCCTTGAGGCGGTGATCGATGAAGGCGGGCAGGTGAAGGCGCTGCGCATGCTGAAGTCGCCGGACCCCCTCCTGACCGAAGCCGCCATTGCCGCCGTGAAGGGCTGGGAGTACGAGCCTTTCATCCAGGACGGCAAGGCCAAGAATGTGTCCTTCACGGTGACGGTGGCTTTCGCCCTGAAATAGGCGGAAGAATTATTCGCAGGCCGTCCCCGCGCTGACGCGGGGGCGGTTTTTTTACAGGCAATCCGCGCTCACAAAGCGGCAGCGCGGCGTTACTTCAGGAACTTGACCTGGAAGATGAAGCTCTGCAGCGAGATGCGCGCCGATTCCTCGCCGCTGGTCTTGGACTCGTAGTCGAGGCGGTAGATCAGGTTGAGCACGGCCTGGATCTTGGCGTCGGGGAATTTCTTGACCAGGGCGATGAACTTGTTCAGGATGAAGGACGGCTGCTGCAGCACCTTGCCGATGTCGGCCGTCGAGAAGCGGTGGCGCAGGAGGAACTTGGCCGTGTAGATCTTGTGGTAGTAGGAGATCAGAGTGCCGATGATGAAGCTGGGCTTGACGCCGTTGATGAACAGGTACTTCAGGATGTCGAGGTAGGCGGCGGCGTCCTCGCGCTCGATGGACTCGGTCAGGTCCCAGATGGAGTGTGAGCTGATGCCGGTGATCAGTTCGTCGACCTCCTCGCTGCCGAGGGTCAGGGTCTGGGCGGCGGCGGACTCCAGCTTGGGCAGCTGGTGGATGATGGAGGCGAAGTCGTCGGCCATGATCTCCTGGATGCGCTCGATGGCATCGGTGCTGATGGCGATCCTGCGCTCCTTCATGTAGCTCTTGATGAAATTGCGGATTTCCCCCGCGCTGGTGCGGTCCAGGTCGATGCTGACGGTGTGCGGCGAATCGAGGTGATCCCGCAGCCGGGAAAGCTTGTCCCGCTTAAGCTGCTTGTAGTCGTCGCGGCTCAGGTCCAGGGAGACGTAGACGATGAGGGTGGCGTTCGGGTTGGGCTTCTGCAGGTAGGCGGCGAAGGCCTTCTTGGCGGCCGCGCTCAGGGAGATCTTCTTCTCGTCGCGGATGACCACGGTGATGACCTTCTGGGCGCTGATGAAGAAGCTGGAACTGTTGGCCTCGTCCAGGATCTCCTCCCAGCCGATCTCCTCCTCGCCGTCGAAATAGTAGCGCTTGAAGTTGAACTCGCTGCGCTCCTGGCCGAAGGCCCGACCGACCTCGGCGATGACCTGCTCGCCCAGGAACTCGTTGAAGCCGTAGAGCAGCAGCAGCGGCGGCGATTTCTTCTCGGCCTGGACGCGGCCGAGAAAGGCGAAGAACGACGACTCGGGCATCAGAAGTTTTCCAGGATGGCGGTGACGATGCTGGCGGCGAACTTGCCGGCGATGCGGTCCAGGGAGCCCGATTCCTGGGAGAAGAAATCGTCGCTGTCGGTGTCGTAGGTCTCCTGGAAGGAGAGCCCCTCTCCCTGGTAGACCATCTCGCTGCTGCGCATGTCGACCAGTCTCACCTCGAGGGTCAGGCGCACCTCGTAGAGGTTGGCCGCCCCGGACTCGGAATAGGACAGCGGGGTGGTGCGGAAGGCGGTGACCGTCCCCTCCAGCAGCAGGTCGGCGTCGGCCTGGGGCTCGATCAGGCGCAGCCGGCTGCGGCGGACGAACTCCTCGCGGACGGCAAAGGTGACGAACTGCTCGGCCTGCGGCCGCGCGGTCTGGTTCTTGAAGGCCGGGATGGCGATGGTCGTCGCCCCCGGCGGCAGGTTCTTGCCGTGCCCGGCCAGGCGGTAGCCGCAGCGCAGGCCCAGCAGCGCCGTCAGCAGCAGCAGCGGGATGGCGAGCCGTTTCATCGGCAGACGATACTCAGCATCTTGTTCGGGACGAAGATCATCTTCACCACCTGGCGGCCGGCGAGTATCTGTTTCGTCTTTTCGCTGCGCAACGCCTCGGCCTTCGCCGTTTCCTCGTCGCAGTCAAAGGGGAGGGTCACCTTGTCCCTGATCTTGCCGTTGATCTGGATCATGACGTTGACCTGCTCCTCGGCGATCTGGCCGGGATCGAAAACGGGCCAGGCCGTCTCTTCCAGCATCTGGGGCTTGCCGAGCCGTTGCCAAAGCTCGTTGGCGAAGTGCGGGGTAAAGGGGGCCAGCAAGCGGAGCAGGGTTTCCATGGCTTCCAGCAGCAGCCCGCTGTTCCCCGAACCGATCAGGTCCTCGGCCCGGGCCGAAAGGTCGTTGAAAAACTCCATCATGGCCGCGATGGCCGTATTCATATGGAAGCGGATCTCGATGTCCTCGCTGACCTTTTTGACGGTGCGGTTCAACTTGAGGCGGATTTCCTTCGCCGACGCCGCGTCGGCGTTACCCGCTTTTCCGGTTGCGAGCGGCTGGATGGTTTTGAAGAAAAAATTCCAGATGCGCTGCAGGAAACGGTAGCAGCCTTCGACGCCGGCATCGTTCCACTCCAGACCCTTGTCGGGCGGGGCCGCGAACAGGATGAACAGGCGGACCGTGTCGGCGCCATATTTTTCGATCAGGGCGTCGGGATCGACCAGATTGCCCCGCGACTTGGACATGGCCGCTCCGCCCAGGGTGACCATGCCCTGGGTGAGGAGGCGGGGGAAGGGCTCGGACAGGTCGGTCCAGCCGAGGTCGCGGAAAACTTTTGTAAAAAAGCGCGCATAAATGAGGTGCAGGATGGCATGCTCGACGCCGCCGATATAGATGTCGACCGGCAGCCAATACCCGGCCTCGTCGCGAGCGAAAGGCCGGGCGGAGGAAGGACTGGCGTAACGGAACTGGTACCATGAGGAATCAAAGAAAGTGTCCATGGTGTCGGTTTCGCGCCGGGCCCGGCTGCCGCATTGCGGGCAGGCGGTGTTGACGAACGCCGCGCACTTTTCGAGCGGCGAACCGTCTCCCGGCGTCAGGTCGGTGATCCTGGGCAGTTTGACCGGCAAGTTTTCCAGTGGTTCCGGGACGATGCCGCACTTCGGGCAGTAGATGACCGGGATCGGGGTCCCCCAATAGCGCTGGCGGGAGACTCCCCAGTCGCGGAGGCGGTACACCGTTTTCAACTCGCCCAGCTTGCGCCGGGCAAGGAAATCGCCCATGCGTTCGCAGGCCTGGTCCGACGGCATGCCGGAATATTCGCCGGATGCGATCAGATACCCTTTTTCGCCCGTCGCGGCCTCGACGGCATTCATCGGGGCCGCGCCCGCTTCGGGGACGATGACCTGGCGGATGGGCAGGCCGTATTTCTGGGCGAAAGCGAAATCCCTCTCGTCGTGGGCGGGAACCCCCATGATGGCGCCGGTGCCGTACTCCATCAGGACAAAATTGGCGATCCAGATGGGAATTTCCTCGCCGCTGAACGGATTGACCACCCAGCGGCCGGTAGCGATCCCTTTTTTTTCGGCCGGTTCCCGGGTCAACTTGCGCTCATTTTCGATTTGGCCTATGAACGCCTCGATCTCCTTTTTATCGGGATTGTCCCGGATCAACTCCGCCACCAGGGGGTGCTTGCCGGAGATGGCAAAGAAGGTCGCCCCGAAGATCGTGTCCAACCTGGTGGTGAAGACCTTCATTTCTTGGCGGGAGCCCTTCACTTTGAAAACGACCTCTGCTCCCTGGCTCTTGCCGATCCAGTTTTGCTGCATCAGGATAACCTTGGACGGCCAATGCTCTAGCAAGGCATGGGTGGATAGAAGCTCCTCGGCATAGTGCGTGATCTTCAGAAACCACTGTTCCAGTTCCCTGGCGCTCACCGCGGAGTCGCAACGCCAGCACTTGCCGTCGATGACCTGCTCATTGGCCAGGACGGTCCGGCAGGACGGGCACCAATTGACCTCCGATTTTTTCTTGTAGGCCAGGCCTTTCTCCAGCATCTGGGTGAAGATATACTGGTTCCACTTGGAGTAGTCCGGGGAACTGGTGGTCACTTCGCGCTGCCAGTCGTAGCTGAAGCCCATTCTCTGCAGCTGTTTTTTCATGAACGCGATGTTGTTCAGCGTCCACTCCTCGGGGTGCAGGTTGTGCTTGATGGCGGCGTTTTCCGCCGGCAGGCCCAGGGCGTCCCAGCCCATGGGATGGAGCACCATGTAGCCGTTCATTTTCTTGAAACGGGCGATGACGTCGCCGATCGAGTAGTTGCGCACGTGCCCCATGTGGATCTTGCCGGAAGGGTAGGGGAACATTTCCATGCAGTAGTATTTTTTCTTTTGCTCCGAAAAAACAGCGCGGAAGCTCTGTTTTTCCTTCCAGATTCCCTGCCATTTCGTTTCAATTTCCTTGAAGTCGTAGTTCATTGCTGTTCCTTGACCGCTGGTCGATCGCACATTATACCGGAAAATCCCCACCGCGACAACAACCCGCTTTCTCCCCAGTTGAATCTGGATGGATTTGCCGCCGCCCCGTTCTCCCCGGGCGGCCTCCCCGGGGGCGAAAATCTGAACAAAAGGCCTGAGCCATTCGTACAAATCCTTTCAGGAGAAAGGATGAAAAGCAAGAAAAAGCTCATTGTGGCGGTCGCTTTGGCTGTCGTTGCCCTGATCGTGCTGCTCAATGTTCTCCGCCCGGGCCATGGCCAGGGGCTGGAGGTCAGCAGCGAGAAGGTGCAGAAGCGCGACCTGGTCGAAAAAGTCTCGGCCACCGGCGAGATCAAGCCCAAGAAAAACATCAACATCAGCACCGACGTGGCCGGCAAGATCCTGAGGATCCTGGTCGAGGAGGGGGCGGAGGTCCGCAAGGGCGAGCTGCTCATCAAGATCGACTCGGCCATCTATGAGGCCAATGCCGACCGCGACCGCGGCATCATCTCGCAGTCCGAGGCCCAGCTGATCTCGCAGCAGGCCACCCTGAAGAAGGCCCGGCAGTACCTGGACCGCCGCCAGCAGCTCTTCGAGGAAGGGCTGATCTCCCGCGAACAGTTCGAGGACGCCGAGGCGCAGTTCGAGATCGCCCAGGCCAACCGCCAGGCCAACCTGCACCTCATCGAGCAGGCCCGCGCCTCGCTCAAGAGCACCCGCGACGCCATCCGCAAGACATCGATCGTCTCGCCCATCGACGGCATCGTCACCAGCCTGAAGGTCGAAGAGGGCGAAGTGGCCATCATCGGCACCATGAACAATCCCGGCACCGTCCTGATGACCATC
>CAZLSH010000022.1:0-17119 GCA_964562095.1 uncultured Clostridia bacterium
CGCATGATCGGGCGCATGGCCTGGTAGAGCAGGGCGACGGCGAAGGCGACCCCGAAAAGGGTGAAATGGAACAGCAGGCGCCTGCGGGCCGAGGGTTCCCGCCCGGCGAAGCCGATCCCGGCATGGGCCCGCATTTCCTGGAAAGAAAACCGCGTCATGGTCCCTCCCGTCCCCTTGATTCTAGCACGCCGCTATTGAAAAATGAACGCCGCTTGGGTATGATGTTTTTTCAAGGCCGGAAATCAAACCTGGAGGTTCCGCCTATGTTCAAGAATCACCCCAAGGGGCTGTTCGTCGCCTTCTTCGCCAACATGGGCGAGCGCTTCGGCTTCTATACCATGATGGCCATCCTGGTCCTGTTCCTGCAGGCCAAGTACAATCTCTCCGCCGAGGCGGCCAGCGGCTATTACAGCTGGTTCTATTACGCCATCTACGCCCTGGCGCTGTTCGGCGGCATCCTGGCCGACAGCACCAGCAAGTACAAGCTGGTCATCTTCTCCGGCATCGTGGTCATGTTCGCCGGCTATGCGGTCCTGGCCGTGCCGGGCATGCCGCTGATCGTCACCCTGGTCGGCCTGTTCGTCATCGCCTTCGGCAACGGCCTGTTCAAGGGCAACCTGCAGGCGGTGGTCGGCCAGCTTTACGACGACCCCAAGTACTCCAAGCTGCGCGACACGGCTTTCATGATCTTTTACATGGGCATCAACGTCGGCGCCTTCTTCGCCCCCCACGCCGCCACCGCCATCCGCGACTGGTTCCTCAAGACCCAGGGCTTCGCCCACGACGGCAGCCTGCCGGCCATGTGCCACGCCTACCTGGACGGCCGCATGAGCGACCCGGCCGCGATCTCCGGCCTGGAGAGCCTGGCATCCAAGGTGTCGAACGCCACCGTCGCCGGCGCCGCCCAGCTGAAGGAGTTCGCCGAGAGCTACATCAGCGCCTTCGCCCGCGGTTACAATTACGCCTTCGGCCTGGCCGCGATCGCCATGATCATTTCGCTGGTCGTCTACGTCATCTTCAACAAGCACCTGCCCAACAAGGTCAAGGCCGCCAAAAAAAGCGAGGGGGAGAAGGGCGAGCGCCCGATCGCCAACCTGCCCAGCCTGGCCATCGGCCTGGCCGTCATTGCGGCCACCGCCGCCCTGTTCCACTTCGCCTTCGGCCAGTTCGCCCTGGGCATGGCCATGGGGCTGTTCCTGGGCTTCGTCGCCTTCATTTTCACCACCTCGGTCAAGGAGGAGAAGCCGCGCGTAGTCGCCCTGGTGCTGGTCTTTTTCGTGGTCATCTTCTTCTGGATGTCGTTCCACCAGAACGGCCTGACCCAGACCTGGTTCGCCCGCGACTACACGGTCAAGGAGGTCGGACCGGCCTTCAACATCTTTTTCAACCTCAATTCCATGCTGGCCTTCATCGGCTGCCTCGCCGGGCTGTTCCTGCTGTTTTTCAAGAAAAAGCCGCTGCACAGGACCATCGGCCTGGCCATGTTCGCAGGGCTGGGCGCCCTGGTCTATTACTTCTACAACGGCTATCTCCCCTCCAACCCCATCGCCCCCGAGATCTTCCAGCAGTTCAACCCGCTGTTCATCGTCGCCCTCACCTTCCCGGTGATGGGCATCTTCGCCTGGCTGCGCAAGCGCAACCAGGAGCCGTCGACGCCGCGCAAGATCGGCATCGGCATGGTCATCGCCGCGGTCGGCTTCGTGGTCATGCTGGTCGGCTCGCTGCACCTGGCCGCGCCCAAGCTGGTCGCCTCGGCCAGCATGACCGAGTGGGGGCGCGTCTCCCCCTCCTGGCTCATCAGCAGCTACCTGATCCTGACCATCGCCGAGCTGTTCCTCAGCCCGATGGGCCTGTCGTTCGTATCCAAGGTGTCGCCGGTCCGCTTCCAGGGGCTGATGCAGGGCGGCTGGCTGCTGGCCACGGCGACCGGCAACAAGCTGCTGTTCGTCGGCGGCTACTTCTGGGACAAGATCGAGCTGTGGCAGCTGTGGGCCATCTTCGTGGTCTGCTGCGTGCTGTCGGCAGCGTTCATCTTCTCGATCATGAAGCGCCTGGAGCGGACGACCACGTCCTGATACGCCCGATTATCCAGTGGCCCGGCAGGGCGGCCGTTGAGGCGTTTCGCGTCTAACCGGCCGCGGCGCGGCCGGCCGTGACCGCGCAGACCCTCGTCCAGAATCCGACCTCCATCTCCAGCAGCCTGGAGATGAAGGCTTCGTCGCGCGCCACCCTCAGCAGCGCCGTGTGCTCGAAGCGGAAGCTCCAATAGAAGATCTCGGCCAGGCCGGTGACGGCCAGGATATGCTGCAATTGCGGGAAATACTTTTCCGGCACGCTCCCGGAGGCGGCCAGGCTGTGGTCCCTTTCGCCGGGGCACTTGATCTCCACCACGTGGCGGTTGTCGGCGCTCAGGCCGTCCAGGCTGGCCCGCAGCCAGGAATGCTCGCGCGACTGCACGCAGACCGGCGCCACGTCGATGCCGGTTTGCTGGACATAGGCGAGCCGGGCCACGGGCTCCAGCCGCTTGCCGCGCTCCATGGCGCCGTTGGCCGGCCGTTCGGCCCGCTGCCCGGTCTTGAGCAGCAGCAGCTCCTGGTCGGTCTGCCAGGGCGAGAGGCCCATGACCACCGGGGCGTCGGAGGCGCCGATGCCGCCGCGCCGCCAGGAGAGCCATTCGTCGGTGCTCTGGTCGAGTTCGACTTTGATGAATTTTGCCGGGGATGATTCTTGCATCTCTCTTTTTATCACAACCGCCCTGGAAAAGCAAAAGCGGCCGGGCTTGGACGACAGACGACAGACGACAGACGTAATACGGCAACATCACAAAAATGATCTGCCGCTATTCGTGATGCGTTATGCGTTATGCGTGATGAGATAAATAAAGCGCATGTTCTTCATGAAAAGTGACAAGTGAAATAAGAAGAATTAAATTCCAAATCCCAAGCTCCAAATCACAAACAAATTCCAAGCTCCAATTACCAAATGATCAAAACAAAGAGAAGAACCTGGAAGTGTCTTCGTTTGGGTCATTGGAATTTGGAATTTGTTATTTATTTGGAATTTGGTGCTTGGGATTTGGAATTTAAGTCCTAATATTGAATCTTTGGACCGCCATCCGTACACCGTCCACCGTAAACCGATTGCAATTACAAGCAATGGTATTTCCCGTGATGCGTGATGCGTTATGCGTGATGAGAAAGAAAGAGAAACGCTCTTCTCTCTGACTATCACTACCACGATCACTACCACTTGTACCCGTAAGGTCTCCTGCTAACACCAACACTAACACTTGCCTCTCTCTTATTACTTCCTGAACTTGACAACGCCAACCGGCCGGCGCAGCCACCGCCAGTATTTGACCAGTCTGCGGCGCACGGGCGGCCACAAGGGATAGAACTCGAGATACGCGTTCGCCAAGTGAGACGAGTTCGCGTGATGGGGCCAGAAACGGTCCCTGCCGCCGCGTTCCACCTTCGTGACCAGACCCAGAACGTTTTCCGCCGGCACCCAGCCGTCGGCGATCGGGCAGTTGTCCCCCTTGATGAAATAGCGCTTGTCCTGGGGGTGGGTGTGCAGGACGCGGTGGACGAGCAGCTGCGGCCGCTCGGGGTGGCGGAAAGCGATTACATCACCGCGGCGCGGCACGATGCTTCCAAGCGGAGATATGGTGATCACGTCTCCATCGCGGATTGACGGAGTCATGCTGTGCCCCGGGGCCTGGAAGCGGAACGAGGCGCCCTTTTCGTGGACGGCTTCGATCAGTTCCATGACCATCGGCGCCGTGAGGGCGATACCTTCGTCGATGTTTTTTATCTCATTCATGTGATCCGGAGACATTCGGCAAAAAAATATTGTATGGGTTCGTGGTAAAACTTGCAACTTGCGGAGAAAACTCAATGATGGGACGAAACGGTAAACGTTTTTGAGAGAATCCCTGAGTCAAAGTCAATTCATTCAGAAAGGACCTTTTCGATCAGTTCCCAGAATTTTCCGGTCAGGCTGGCCGACAGGTGAAAAACGGGGATCTTGCGGGCCAAATCGCTGCACAAGTCCAGCCGGGCGACCCGCTGCCTGTTTCGCGGCTCGACCGGCATGATTCGCGCCGTCAGGTTCACCGCCTGCTCTGCGGCGGCCATGAGCCTGACGACAGACTCCTTGGACGCAGCGCTTGCAATGCCGTCTTTGACCGACTTTTTTAAAAAGCATATTGCCTGCAAGCGGACAGGAGCCGCCGGCGCTTGGATGGAATTTCTTCTGTGAGATGAATACCGGCTCCAGGTCGGCCAGGGATGGGCCCAATACCCGCCTTGCCTGTCCCGGACAAGCAATGTCGCGTCATCGGAAAGGGAGCGCCAGGAGGAAGGCAACCGCTTCGACGCGGTCGTCTTGCCGCTGCCGCTAGCCCCACACAGCAGAATCCCCTTCCCCTGCCAAGACGCCAATGCCCCATGCAAAAGGATAGCTCCGCTGGAGGAAGAGCACGCCGCGATGAACTGCGAGAGCACGATCATCTTCGGCAACGATCGCTTTTGGACAGGATGCGGTTCAAAGGCGCAATGAAATGGATTTTCCACTTCCCCGAGAGTGAACTGCCATTGCTTGAGCTTGTGGAAAAAATTTATATTAAACTGCAAGACTCTGCTGGTATTTAAGTGTTTTCCCTTTCTCTCTGCCCCAATGACACAAAACTGCAGAATGTTAAAAAAATCGGCCATAAAAGAGTTGTGGGATCCATTTTCTATCTCAACAAGCCAAAATAGATCGCTCTTTAGTTTTCTAAATCCGACCATGCCAATCAAGCAATTTGCCGTTCAAGCCAACAACTTGGCTTGATGGGATCATCAGGTCACATTCTGCCCCACATTGCAGTTGTTTTCTGCGTTGCCCCCTGATTCGCACCACCCTGCCCCTGAAACAACTCCACCAGATTTGCATGTTCCCGTAGCGTTGGATCCGGATTGACAGGTAGCCCCATGAGCGATCTTTCCAAACAGGTCAACAGCGGCCGGTTTTTGATATTTTCTTTTTTTCATAGCTGTCCCTTACGATTAATTGGCTTTACTATATCAAATATCAAATTAAAATGCAACTTTCCCGCTCACATTAATAGTAACAAGAATTCGTGGCAAGGAATGAATTGATGTTTTCCCAAAATTTCCCTTTTTGACTGATGTTCAAGCGGCAAATTGGGATTTTTTCGGCAATATCCAAGATATTGGTGAAACGCAACGCATTAATGCGCCGGATCGCGGCTTTATCCAGGCCATTGGTCATGATGAAATGCGTCTGTCCGCTGACATCGACCAATTCACTTATGGCTTGGCGCGAAAGGAGCGGCAAAACGCGATCCTTTCCGGCCTGGGCCAGCATGAAGATTCCCCTCAGCTTTTTGACGGCCGCAAGATCCCAGGCTTCTTCCGAAATTCCGGCCCGGATCCGGCTCCAGGTCGGCCAGGGGTGAACCCAATAGTTCCCATCCGGAGATTTCACGACCAGCGCTGCGTCATCGCTCAGGGCATTCCAAGGCGGGGGCAGCCTCCTGCTGGCGGTCGTCTTGCCCACCCCGCCGGGACCGGCCAGGATCATCCCCTCCTCTCCCCTGGCGATCAAGGCACCGTGAACCAGAAGACCTCCTCCCAACTCGCAGTGGTGGGCGATGATCCTGGAGATGCGCAGCAGCTGAATGGCCGTTGCCAGGCGGTTTCTCATGAGGCCGACCCGGCAATCGATCCTACCCGCCCTTGCGATCGGGATTTTCCTCCAGCGGGGTTCCTTTGCCGAGACATGAACGATGATTTGATTGACGCAACGGGACTGGGAATCCTCCGGGGGTTGTTTTGCTCTCTGATCCAGCCTGGTCAGGGCGGCGAATTTTCCGATCAGGGTTTCGCCCGCTTTCTCCCCAGCAGTCAAGCGCCATTCACAATGATCGGCGGTCACGAAACTTGACGTGAGAGCCTTCTTTTCTTTTTTAATGGAAAAATATGCTAATAACGGGCATTGTGCCCCGTCTTGCAACTGCTGTCGGCGACCAGGCCTTCCCAGCAATTCCCCCCGGCGCTGCCCCCGTTCTTGCATTGCGATTCGGTGAATGTCGCCCCTTGATTGCATGCGCCCTGCGCCACACCAGACAGGGAGATGGCTTTCGGGCGCACATAAGCCGGCTTGTTTCTTTTGTTTGCCATGTTTCTCCCTCGGACAATATTCTCAGTCTTTTCCCCTTTTGTCAAGAAGTCTTCTTGCTCCCCTTGGAAGGCCGGGGGCTTTGCTGCCAGCCCCATCGTTTTGGTCTTTTTGCATAAGCCGCTGCAAGGAAAAACCACCGACAACCGCACGCACATCGGCCAGCAGGTTATCGACTTTCACCATGTTTAGGCTGCCGCGCAAGGTTTCGCAAAAATACTGCAGGCACAACAGGCTTCGCGCGTCCGGATCGAGGCGGCAGCCGTTTTCCCAAAAAGCGCATATATTTTTCTCAACGTTCTTCAAGTCCGGGGCGGGGAATTCGTATGCGTGGCGGACAAGCAGGTAGTCTACGAAAGTGAAACCGCCGACCGACCTGGCGATATAGATCTTCAGTTCAGGAGAATGGAGTCGGCAGCACGTTCCATGGGCACAGACCGGACAATGCTTGCGAACCGCCGGCAGGATGCATCGCTGAAGACGTGAAACGGCCCTTTTGTACCGGGCGGAACGTTTTTCGAGATAGGCAAGATCACCCGGCAGCAGGAGGCGATAAGCCGTTTCAAAACACTGGAATTCCTCCCAGGCCGCTGTAAAATCGGCCTCGATCCCGTATTTCAGGCGTGATATTTTTAAAACTTCATTCTTGTCCTTCAGCCCCAACCCAGGTTTCCTTTCCATTTTATGCTTCATTATTTTCGAATTTACTCTTCTCGGAGTAACTCTAATCAAATGACGGCATTTTTTCAATGCATTCTTTGATCCAACTTGAAATTCCAAATAATTGGCGGCGCTTCATTGACAGGGAGCAGAATTCCCATTAAACTGAGGCAACTTTACGGAGAAAAAATGGCCAAAGCCGAAAGCAATGAAAAGAACCTGCTGGTCCGCAACCCGGACGTGATCCTGCGCGAGGAGGACCCCGACGGGGCGCTGCTGTTCAACCCCGACACCAACCAGATCCGGGTGATCAATCCCACCGGGCTGTTCATCTGGAAGCACTGCGACGGGAAAAAGGACCTGCCAACGATCATCGCCTCCATGAAGGATGCCTTCGAAGGCGTGCCGGAAAAGGAGGTTGACGGCGAAGTCAAAACCTTTGTCGACGACATGCGCGCCAACGGCTTCCTGGGCGTCCCCATCGGCAAGCTGAACCCGCGCAAGAAGAAGACGAAAAAATAGTGATTTGCGCTCAAAATTAGATCGTTCCATTGCCTTCATCTTTCACTTTTCACTAAGCAGGAGTTGAATCCATGGGCTGTGAACCGGAGCTGACCCAGAAAAAATCGCGCGCCGCCAAGCCCCGCAAGCTGAATTTGCCCAAGGGGGTGCCGCCGCTGACTTCGCTCTACATGTACATCTCCGGCTCCTGCAACCTGGCCTGCCGCCACTGCTGGATCGAGCCCGATTACCGGGCGTCGAACAGGAACGGCAAGTTCATCCAGCTCGCGCACCTGAAAAAAGCCCTGCGCGAAGCGAAACCGCTCGGCCTGGGATCGGTGAAGCTGACCGGCGGCGAGCCCATGCTGCACCCCCGCTTCCGCGAGATCATCGACGTGATCGAGGGCCAAAAGGTCAGCATGTTCATGGAGACCAACGGCATCCTCATCAACGACGATGTGGCCCGCTTCCTGAAATCAAAGAAGCATTTCAGCTTTGTTTCGGTCTCACTGGACGGCGCCAAGGCGGCCACCCACGACTGGCTGCGCGGCGTGAAGGGCTCCTACAAGCAAGCCGTCGGCGGCATCAAGGCCCTGGTCAGGGCCGGCTTCCGGCCGCAGATGATCTGCACCCTGCACAAGGGAAACGTTTCTGAACTCGAAGATGTGGTGAAACTGGCCAAAAGGCTGGGCTGCGGCTCGGTGAAGTTCAACCATGTGCAGCACATGGGCCGCGGCGACCGCTTCGCCGAAAAGAACGGCTTCAAGGTGAGGGAACTGATCAGGCTGTTCCACTGGATCGGGAAGGAGATCCAGCCCAAATACAAGATCCCCATCCATTTCGACATCCCGGTCGCTTTCTTCCCGATCGGCAAGTTCCTGAAGTCGACCATCCCCTGCTGCCACGTCCTCAACATCCTCGGCGTCCTGTCCAGCGGCGACCTCTCCATCTGCGGCGTCGGGGTGACGATCCCGGAACTGAACTTCGGCAGCATCGACCGCGACAAACTGGCCGATGTCTGGGCCCAGTCCCCGAAGCTGATGGAACTGCGCCGGCTGGTCCCCGACCGCTTCGAGGGAGTCTGCGGCCGCTGCATCCACCGCCAGGCGTGCCTGGGCGCCTGCATCGCCAACAACTACCACCGGGCCAAGAAGTTCAACGCCCCCTATTATTTCTGCGATGAAGCTTTCAAACAGGGGCTTTTCCCGGCTTCGCGACTCCTTTGAACAATCCATTTCCATCCAAATCCATCACAAAAGACCCGCTGCAACCGCCTAACCTGTTCTATCGCGGCTCGAGCATGAAGGGTACATTCAAGCCCGGCGACAGGCTTGCCATCGAGACGATCCCTTATAAACGGATCCAAAAGGGCGACCTGGTCATTTTCAGCATGAAGGGGGGCGACGAGGACGATTTCATCGTCCATCGGGTCGTCGATCTTGCCGCGAACGGCTTGGTCACCCGCGGCGACAATTCCCGCGCCCGGGACAGGGATCCGGTGAGCATGGAAAAAATCGTCGGCCGGGTCACGAGGTACGACCGCAGGGGGAAAACCCGCAAGGCCTGGAGCGGCTGGCCGGGACGGCTCCGGGCCATGATGCTGCACGGCCGCGTGCAGGCATTCGGCGCGGTGAAGCTGATTTTCAGGAAGCCCTATCGGATCATCAGGGCGACGGGTCTGCTGGCCGGGTTTTGGCACCCGGAAATTGAAGCGCTTCTTTTTGAATCACCGCACGGGCCGCTGGAAAAGTATGTGCACAAGGAGAAGACCGTGGGGACCTGCTGGATCGGAAAGAACCGCTGCTGGATCAGGCGGCCTTACGATCTGATCATCTGGCCGGCACTGGAACGAAAGTCAACGGCACGAGCAGCCGCAGTGGCAGAACGCCGGCCGCCCGCTCAACTCTGAATAACGAACTGGTTCCCTATATTGCAGGCTAGTACGGCGCTGTCTCCGGTAAAACAGCCGACATTGGCCTGCTGCCCATACTGCTGACAGTTGTTGGAGGCGGAATACCCGTTCGGGCAGAATACATGCAGGCTCGGGTCGTGGCCATAGTTGCAGCCATCCATAGCGCCGCCGCCATAGGACGCGCATGTGGCCCCTTGAATGGCCGCGACCGCCCCGGCATCCACGCAGGCCGGTTTTTCATATTTTATCTTCTTCATCCCATCCTCTCACGGCGAATGCTCATTTCTCCGCCCTCCGCATCGGCAACGGCGCTTCCTTCGAAAGCATCACGAATTGCCTTAACGATACTTTTGTTCTTGGGAAAAGTCAAGCGCCAGCCCTTGATCTCCCGTGAAAGCGCCGCCGTCATCCGGAACCAATCCATGCGCCGGCGCAGATCGTTGACCCGCCTCTGAAAATCATTCTCGAAAACCGCATCCAGCAGATACCGGCAAGCCTCTATCTGGCCAATGGGATGCAGGACGACGGCGCGGGCCTTGAAAATGCGCAGGACGGCGTGCAGGGGATATTTTCTGCGTCCCAGCCGATATCCGCTGCCGGACCAAGCGCGGAACTTGCCGCTGGCGTCGCGCACCATCCAGGGGCCGCCGCCCATCCTGGACACCAGGACCTTGTCGTCGGCAATCAGCGGGTAGCGCCCGGCCAGCAACCGGCCGATGGTGCTCTTGCCGGCGGTGGAATGGCCCAGGAACAGAAGGGCCCTGCCGGATACATTCACCGCAGACGCATGCAGATACACGCCGTTCCGTTCGCGGCGGCAGCGGCCATTTTTCCCTTCACCGGGCATCATGGTCGTGGCGCTGCGGCAAGCTTCGCCGGCGGGTGACGGGGAAAGCGCCCCGGCGTTCCGCTTCGGCGCACAGATAATCGGGATGGATCAATTCCCCGGAAAGCACGTAGTTCATGGCAACGCACATCGTCAGGCAGCGCCGCGCATGGACGCAATCGCCGCAGATTCCCGGGAAATCGCCATTCAGGTCCTGGCGCAGCTTCACCAGGGTCGGATGCCGGGACCAGACGCCGCCCAAGTCGTCCTCGCCCAGCCGCCCGAAGCACAGCTCGGGGATATTCCGCCCGATGCCGCACAGCGCCATCTCGCCGTCGCCCAGGATGCCGAGAATATTGAGCACGCGGCATTCGCCACCGGCATTTCCCGCGCGCAGTATTTCCTGGATGGAGGACAGGGCCGGCGGGATGGAAATATGCAAGGGGATCGGCGTGCGCGCCTGCAATTCTCCCCGGACAAATCGCGCCAGGCTCAGGATCTCGTCATAATGGAGGGTTTCACCCTGCCGGTCCATGGCCTTGCCGCGGCCGGTGGGGGTTACCGGGTTGAATTTCACGGAGCTGGCGCCAAGGCTGACCGCCAGGCTCACCAGGTCCTCCACCTCGTGGATGTTGCCGCGATGCGGGCACATGATGACCTGGGGCCGGAATCCGGCCTGGACCAGGTTGCCGATCCCCCGTAATGCGGCATGAAAAGAACCCGGCACGCCGCGGAAACAGTCGTGGACATCGGCCCTGGCGCTGTCCAAGCTGGTCGACACGAACCACAGGGTGGTGGCGTTCTTCAAGTGCCTGGCCAGTTCGGCGTCGATCAGCGTGGCATTGGTCTCCATGGTCAACTTGACGTTCTCCGCGCTCAGGCAATCGACGATCTCGGCAAAGCGCGGGTGGAGGAGCGGCTCGCCGCCGGTGAGCTTGGCGCTGTGAAGCCCGAGCTTTTTCCCTTCTTGCACCGCCCGTTTCAGCAGGTCGAGATCTAGGCAGTCGCCCGGCGAGGGCTTGCCGTTCACGAAGGCCGGCGTGATCCAGCAGTGGCGGCAGGCCAAATTGCAGCCATTGGTGATATAGAGGTAAAAGGTGTACAAGGGGGGCACCCCTTCCGGAAGAGCGATTTTCTTGACTGCCGGTTCCTCGGTAGGCCCGGCATTCACAGCGGCATTATCTGTTTCCATCTTCCACTTCTTTGATGAACCCCTTGCCCTGCAATTCGGACACGAAACCGTCGACGTCATTTTCCACCTGGCCGGCCGGCACGCCTTCGCATACTTCCCGCAAATGGGCCGCGATATCGGCCCGGGTCCGCGGATGGACCTGGATGAACTTCCAGATCAGCAGGCCGCTGGGGTTGATGATCTGCAACCCGTCCCGGTCGGCATCGAACAGGATGGCGCCGTCATCCTCCTCGCGCAGCGATATCCTTGGATTGGCCAGCAGGCCGGCCGCTTTGTCCATCCTTTTTCTCCTTCGCCCCATTCTCACCAGGGGCTTGATCACGCCCTTTTCGCCCATATCCGCGACAAGCTCCTGGATGTCTTTTCGGACCCGGCTCTCCTTCATGTCGTAATCCCGGGCTGTTTTCGCGATTACCCGCTTCAGATCGCGCCGGCCATCCAACAAGCGGAGTATTCTCCTGGCCGCATGGTTGATCTCGATCAGCTTCTTCTGCCGGGCCAGGAAGACCAGGGAACCTTCGTCGAAATCTTCGATGGCGACCTCGTCCTGGAGGATATAGCGCAGATTCTCATTGACCGGGATCATCCGCCGATCCATGCGATCATCGGGATCTCCGCCAGGGCACGGTTTTCGAGGTCAAGCCGGTCGTTTGCAGGAAGTTCCGGTAGCAATCGTGGGGATTGGCCATGTTGAAGTCACCGGTCATGGCATGGGCCAGCCCCGGGCAGCTGCCGTTGCAATAGGAGGCCCACTCGCAGTCTTCGCAGCCTGGCACTTCCTGCATGGGGATATTCCGCCGCTCTTTCAGCGCCTTGAGGAGCGGATGGGATTTCCAGACGGTTGTGAGCGAATCGCGGTTGACCCGCCCGAGATCCAGTCCGGCCAGCATGTTGCAGGGGGTGATGATCCCGTCGTGGTGGACGGCCAGCTTGCTGAAGACGCAGCCGCAGGCGGTGAGGAATCCCATTTGCCAGCGGGCGGCTTTCTCGCCCGTGGCCTTGGCGTACTCCATCTCACCGTAGGATTTCCACTTGGCTAATGGACCGGCCGTGGCATTGATGCGGCCATTGTATTGCTTTTCCAGGCGAATCAGAGTTTTCATGGCCTGAAACTGCTGCTGCGGCAGCAGGGTGATGCCGGCCTGGTTGTCGCACCCCGCCCCCATGGGCATGGCGTCGTTGGTGCTGAAGCTTTGCAGGCCGACGTCCTCCAGCAACAGCTTTGCGATATTGTCCAGGTCGTCGACGTTGTAGCGGTTGATGGTCACGCGGCTGGTCGCCGGGAAGCCCGCCTCCTTCAGCAGTCGCAGGCCGCGGATCGCCCTCTTGAACGAGCCCTCGCCGCGGCTCTTGTCGTGAACCCCGGCGCAGGAGCCGTCGATCGACACCTGGATGGAGTTCAGCCGCAGCCGGCGCTTCTTTTCTTCCAGGCGCGAGATCACCCTCTCGTCAATCAGCGTGCCGTTGCTCAGAATCGAGTAGCGCATGCGCTTCTCGATACTATCATCGAGCAATGCGAAAAAATCCTTGCGAACAAAGACCTCGCCGCCGCTCAGAGTCAGGCTGCGCACGCCAAGCCGCCCGAGCTCGTCAAAATAAGTCAGCCATTCCTTGGTGGAAAGATCGGGACGGTCGTGCATCTCATGGGCATAAAAGCAGTAATCGCAATGGAGGTTGCACTTGCCGGTGACGGAGATGTCCAAATCCCCCGGCCGGTCCGAGATCTCAGTGTATTCTTCGGGCTCGAGCCGTTGAAAGCCGTCCGGCGCGGCCTCGATGAATTTGCCTTCAAGCAATCCGCCCAAGAAGGCACATACGTCTCCCAGAACATCCTTGTGGGAAACCCCTTCGTAATTTTCCAATAGAGAGCGGGCAATGTCGTCGGTGTTGTTCCCACCGTCCAGCTTTTGCCAGATGATAAGCGCCGAAGGGTTGATGGCCTTTTCTCTGCCGTTATCGGCATTATAAAGGATGGCGTTATCACCGTTAAGGCAGGTGGATACTTCCTTGGCCCTGGCGTAGTTTATTCGGCAATTGAACTCATTCATTTGCGAATAACCGATCTCTCCAATCTATTGATCTTCGGCAAGTATCGTTAGGCGGTAGTTTAGATGAATCTCTCCTTATTGTCAAATGCAGGCATTTCGACTCATCCCCCACCCCTTCTCTTCCCGAAGAGAAGGGGCATAACCACACCTTTTCCCTCTCTGTCCGCTCCCCCTCTCTTTCCCAAAGAGAGGGGGGTTCGGGGGTGAGTTTGCTCCCCAGATTTCTCCACACCACAAAAATGGGCTATAATCCCAGCAAATGAAATCCTGGTTCTCCTACCTGAAAAACGCGTGGTCGCGCAAGATGCCCGAAGACAAGATCTTCCAGGAAGCACGGGACAAGAAAAAGTCCCGCGAGACCCTGAAGAACCTTCTGCCCATCCTCGGGCGCCACTGGAGAAAGGGGGCGCTGGGGGCGGCGCTGATCCTGCTCACCTCGCTGCTGGCCTTCCCCGGCCCCATGATCACCCGTTTCCTGATCGACAAGGTCATCCTGGGCAAGCAGCTGCGGCTGCTGCTGGGCACCATCCTGCTCCTGGCCGCCATCAAGGCCGCCGGCATCCTCTTCGGCATCCTGCAGCAGTACTACTTCACGCGCTTCGAGCAGGAGGTGCTGCTGGAGATCCAGCAGACCCTGTTCGAGCGCACCCTGCGCCTGCCCAAGGCCTTCTTCGACGGCAAGGAGACCGGCTACCTGATGTCGCGCCTCTTGGGCGACGTCAGCGGCGTGCGCTGGTTCTTCTCCTCGACCATCGTCCACATCTTCACCCAGTCGATCCGCTTCGTGGGCGGCGCCGTATTCCTCGTCTACCTCAACTGGCGGCTGGCGCTGGCGGTGCTGGTGGTGCTGCCGCTGATGTTCGCGGTTGTCCGCTTTTTCGGCCGCAGGATGCGCGTGCTGAGCCACCACGGCATGGAGCGCCACGCCGAAGTCTACCAGTCGGTGCAGGAGTCGCTTTCACAGACCTCGCTGATCAAGGCCTTCGCCACCGAGAAGCGTACCCTGAACTCGCTGACCGGCAAGCTGCGCGCCTCGCTGCAGCTGGGCATGGAGCAGAACGTCTTCGGCTCGCTGGCCAACCTGGCCATCGGCTTCGGCCCCGACCTGGCCCATTTGATCGTCCTGGCCGGCGGTGCCGTCCTGATCATTCGCGGCGAATGGAGCGTGGGGTCGCTGCTGGCTTTCCAATCATATGTCGGCTTCGTCTACGGCCCGGCCCAGTTCCTGGCCACGGCCAACTTCCAGCTGCAGGGGGCCATGGCCTCGCTGGAGCGGGTCTCGGCCCTGTTCGACGTGGTCCCCGAAGAAGGGGTGGAAACCGGGGAGAAGGTCGAGAGGCTGCGCGGCGAGGTGGAATTCCGCTCCGTCGGCTTCTCCTATAACGGCAAGGAGACGGTGCTGGACGACGTTTCGTTCGCGGTCCGCTCCGGCGAGCACGTGGCCATCGTCGGCCCCAGCGGCGTGGGCAAGACCACCCTGGTCAGCCTGCTGCTGCAGTTCTACCGGCCGCAGCAGGGCCGGATCCTGGTGGACGGCCGGCCGGCGGGCGAATACGAGCTGCACTCCCTGCGCCGGCGCATCGGCTACGTCCCCCAGTCGCCGACGCTGCTGAAAGGGACGATCGCCGACAACCTGCGCTACGGCGACCCGGACGCCTCGGCCGCCGAGGTCGAGGGCGCGGCGCGCGCCGCCGGCATCCACGACTTCATCGCCTCCCTGCCCGACGGCTACGATTCGCAGGTCGGCGAACGCGGCGTCAACTTTTCCGAGGGGCAGAAGCAGCGCCTGGCCATCGCCCGCGCCCTGGTCAAGGACCCCGACATCGTGATCCTCGATGAGCCGACCTCAGCCCTGGACTCGCGGACCGAGGCCTCGATCTTCGCCACCCTGCCCGAGATGGTGAAAGGCAAGACGCTGTTCATCGTCGCCCACCGCCTGAGCACCATCCGCCAGAGCGGGCGCATCCTCTGCTTCAACGACAAGGGGCTGGTGGGAGACGGAAGCCACCAGGAGCTCAAAGAAAGCTGCCCATATTACCAGGAGCTGCTGAAAAGCCAGGAAGTCACGAACTGAACAGGAAATGGTGAGAGGCGAGAACAGGGGTAAAGAAAGACAAAAGGGAAGAATAAGGTGAGGGGTGAGAGGTGATGGGTGAGGGGAAGATGGGAGATGATATTAAAAAAAGTTTAAAGTTCAAAGTAAAAAGTTTAAAGTAAGAAATGACATTTCATGGAGAAAAAGATCTGGATGATCTTTGTTTTGGTCATTGGAATTTGGAATTTGTTATTTATTTGGAATTTGGTGCTTGGGATTTGAGATTTGAGTCTTAATATTGCCTTTTTCTGACCGTCAACCGTTTACCGTAAACCGATTTCAATTACAAGCATGGGTATTATACGTGATGCGTGATGCGTAATGCGTGATGAGAATGAACAGAAATGCTCTTCTCTCTGACTATCACTACCACTTATACCCGTAAGGCCTCCTGCTAACACTATCACTAACACTTGTCTTGGATTTCTTTTTTCCTGATTTGCATATTGCTTTTTATTGTGCTAATCATTGCAAAGAAAATGGAGGTTTGCCATGAAAAAAATACTGCTTCTGCTTGCGGTATCGTTGATACTCACGGGATGCGCCTGTTTCCCGGTGGCCGGCGGGCTTCCGGAGGGGAAGCAGGTCAAGGTCAACATCCAGGACAAAACCTTTAAGGGCGAGTTGCTGTCGGTGACCCAGGAGCTGATCGTCATCCGCTACAAGGACGAGGACAAGGACAAGGACGTCGTCCTGGGCTGCCCGACCAACGAGACCGAATTGGTGAAGGTCAAGAGAGGCTGCGGCCCGATCGCCGGCCTGCTTACCAAGGATAAGAAGTACAGCTTCAAGGACAACGCCCCGGACAAAATCAGCGAGAACGTCGCCGCCCTCGCCCACGACTCCCTTTACGCCTCCAAGATGCCTGATTGGGTCAAGGAGCAGATGACGCTCTTCAGCCAGCTGTAACCATTTTGACTTTCGGATCAACCTCCGCAGAAAAGTGAGGCGCCTGTTCGATCTGGGTCTGAGACTGGCCATCACCGTTTTTTCCCTGTGGCTTCACGACCGGGTGCGCGCATGGATGGCCGGCCGCTGCGGCGACCGCGAAGCCGCCTCCAGGCAGCGGTCGCCGGAAAACCCTTTCGCCCGCGTCGATTGGATCGGCAGCGTGCTGCTCCCCGCTTTTCTCATTTTCCGCGGCCAGCCGGTTCTGGGCTGGACCCGGCCCCTCGAGCTCGACGCCGACCAGCTGCCCCGCCCCCGCCGCGACGCCCTGCGCATCGCCCTGGCCGGCCCGGCGGTCAACATATTGCTGGCGCTGGCCGGCATCGGCGTTTTCCGCGGCCTGGACGCCGCCGGCCTGCTGACCTCGCCGCTCCTGCTGCAGATCCTGCCGTTCTTCAGCCTGACCAATGCCTGCCTGGCCGTCTTCAACCTGCTGCCCATCCCGCCGCTGGCTGCCAGCGGCGCCGCCGAGCAGTTCCTGGGCGGCGACGCCCTTTCTTCCTTTGAAGACATCAAACCCTTCGGCTTTCTCCTGCTGCTGGCCGGGGTCTATTTCAATTTTTTCGATTTTCTCACCATACCGCTGGGCCGGCTGGTGAATGCCTTGCTGGGATTTTAAAGTCACAGTGTCAGTGACAGTGTCAGTGTCAGCAAGAACAAAAAAACAAGCCAAGTGTTAGTGTTAGTGATAGTGTTAGCAAGAGGGCTTACAGCCCTTAGTGGTAGTGATAGTGATAGTCAGAGAGAAGATTAT
>CAZLSH010000022.1:17129-28687 GCA_964562095.1 uncultured Clostridia bacterium
ATCACGCATCACGCATAACGCATAACGACCTTCCCGCGCTCTCCCTGCTATTGAATTCCCCGCTCCGCCAAGCTATAATCGCGATATCCCTTCCCCACCAAGGAGCCGCTCATGCGCATCACTGTCTTCTGCACGCTGTTCCTGGCCGCCCTGGCCATGCCCGCCGTCGAGGGCATGTTCCCCGTCGACGGCATCACCCCGGCCATCGTCGCCGACATGAAGGCCATGGGCTGCCGCTTCGATCCGGCCGCGATCTGGAAGCCCGGCGAAAAGTGCCTGGCCATGGCCGTGGTCAACCTGGGCGCCAGCGGCTCCTTCGTCTCCGCCGACGGCCTGATCCTCACCAACCACCACGTGGCCTTCGGCGCCGTGCAGAGCCTCTCATCGCCGGAACGCAACTTCATCCGCGACGGCTTCCTGGCCGCCCACCGCGGGCAGGAGGTTTCCGCCCCGGGCTACAGCGTGCGGGTCATGACCGGCTTCGAAAACGTCACCCCGCGTTTCCGCGCCGCGCTGCGCGCCGGGCTGAACCCCGCCCGGCGCCATCAACTGGTGGAAAGGATCTCCAAGCGGCTGGTGGCCGAGGGCGAGAAGACCCCGGGCAACGAGTGCGCCGTGGCGGCATTCTACGGCGGGCTGGAGTTTTACCGCGTGACCTATTTCAAGATCCGCGACATGCGCGTGGTCTATGTCCCGGCGCGCTCGGTGGGCGAATACGGCGGCGAAGTGGACAACTGGATGTGGCCGCGCCACACCGGCGACTTCTCCTTTCTGCGCGCCTATGTGGGCCGCGACGGCCGTCCGGCCGATTATTCCCCGGACAACGTCCCTTTCCGGCCGCTGCATTATTTCCCCGTCGCCAGGACGCCGCTGCGCGCGGGCGACTTCACCATGATCCTGGGCTTTCCCGGCACGACCAAGCGCTGGCTCACGGCCGCCGAGGTGGCCAACGAGGTCGAAGCCAACTATCCCGGCCGCATCGCCCTGCTGGAGCGTTACATCGAGCTCGTCGAGAAGCTGTCGGCCGCCGACGAGGGGGTGAGGATCAAGAACGCCGGCATGCTCAAGGGGCTGTACAACTCGATCAAGAACAGCCGCGGCATGCTCGCCGGCCTGGAGCGCGACTCGGTCCTGCGCCAGCGGCAGCAGGCCGAGGCCGAGCTGGAATCCTGGATCGCCGCCGACCCCGCCCGGCAAAAACGCTACGGCCGCCTGCTGGCGGACATCGGGCGCCTGGCCGCCGCGGAGCGCGAGATCGCTCCCCTGTCGACGATCGGCGGCTGGTTGACGCGGGGCTGCCGCCTGTTGGACTGGGCCCTGACCCTGAACCAATGGGGTCGGGAAAAGACCAAAAAGAACCTGGATCGCCAGCCCGGTTTCCTGGACCGCGACATGGCCAACCGCTTGGCTCGGCTGCCCATCAGCCAGCGCAATCTCGACCTGGCCACCGACCGGGCCGTCCTCGCTTTCTTTCTTGACCGGCTCCTGGACGCGGACCGCGCCGGCCATTTCAGGAAACTGGCGCAGGAGATCGAGCGCTTCCCCGGCGTTGACCGCGCCGCCGGCATCCAGGCCTTCATCGACCATCTCTACCAGGGCACGCGCTTGGCCGACCTGGACTTCAAGCGCAAGATGTTCGATTCCGACGCCGGGGCCATGGCCGCCGCCAACGACCCGTTCCTAAACCTGGCGGCCAGGATCCAGCCCGCCTTCGACGCCCTTGAGCGCCGCCGCAGCGCCATCGCCGGCCACTGGCTCGAGCTGAAGCCCCTGTATGTCAGGGCCATGAGGGAGGCGCGGCCGCAGGCGCCGCCCTACCCCGACGCCAACCGCACGCTGCGCTTCAGCTACGGCCGCGTCGAGGGCTACGCGCCGCGCGATGCCGTGCACTACGCCCCCTTCACCACCCTGGCCGGCGTGCTGGCCAAGCACAGCGGCGAAGCCCCCTTCCACCTTGACGACAGGTTCATCGCCGCCGCCGCCGGCGACGGCCGTCGGCGCCACGCCGACCCGGAGCTGGGCGACGTGCCGGTGAACTTTCTGACCAGCAACGACTCGACGGGCGGCAACTCGGGCAGCCCGGTGCTGAACGCCGGCGGCGAGCTGGTCGGAGTCCTCTTCGACGGCAACTACGAGTCGCTGGTCAGCGACTTTGTGTTCCAGCCCGGCTTGACCCGCTCCATCCACGTCGACATGCGCTACGTGCGCTACGTTGCCGACCAGGTCGACCGCGCCGCCCCGGTGCTGCGCGAGCTGGGACTGGAGTGATGGAAAAAGTCGCCCTGCTGTTCAATCCCAGCTCGGGCAAGGGCCGGGCGGCGCAGAACCGCCGCGCCCTGCAGCGCTGCCTGCGCGAACAGGGGATCGCCTACGACTGGTTCGAGTCGCGCCACGAGGATGACCTGCGCGACCTGGTGGCCGTGACCGCCGGGGATTACCCCCGGCTGGTCGCCGCCGGCGGCGACACCACGCTGCTGATCGTGATCAACGAGCTGATGCGCCTCAAGGCCGACAACACCCTGGGCATGATCGGCCTCGGCTCGTGCAACGACGTGGTCAGGGAATTCGGCATCCACTCCATGAAGAAGGCTTGCCTGGCCATCCGCCGCGGCCGCACGCGCCCGATCGACCTGGGGGCGGTGCTCGAGGGGAAAAAGGTTCTGCGCTACTACCCGGGGCAGGCTTCCCTCGGCCTGGCGGTGCTGATCAACCAGTATGTCAACCGGGTGGTCCAGCGCAGCCCGCGCCTGGGCAAGTACCAGACCCTGTCGGGACTGCGCGGCGGCTGGCAGGCCTGCCGCTCCGCCGAAATGCCGATCCACCTGGAGGTGGAGCACGAAAACGGCCGCGCCAGCGGCGAGTTCATGCTGGCCGTCTTCGACAACATCCGCTACTATGCCGCCGGCCGCAAGGCCCTGCCCCAGGCCCGCCCCGATGACGGCCTTTTGGACGCCCTGCTGATCCGCAAGTGCTCGTTCCCGCGCCTGGCCTATCTCGCCCTGCTGACGCCGCCCGCGCTCTATGCCGAAAAGAAGGAGGCGCTGGTCCTGCAGGCGCCGCATTTCCTGGTGCGCGCCGAGAAGGAGTTCACCGCCCAGGTCGACGGCGAGGTCCTGAGCCAGGACGGGCAGCCGCGCCCTTTCCGCAGCCTGGAGTTCGCCTCGGTGCCGCGGGCGCTGAAGATCATTTCCTGATCGCTCGGCCTGTGCTATAATCCCGGAAAAGACCATGGGGGTGCACGATGAAATACAAGCTGTTCACCGGACAGGGGGCCGACCTGGAAAAGAAGATCAACGATTGGCTCACGCCCAACATCGAGCTGCTGCACATCGCCCAGAGCACGGTCAGCGCCATGGTCGGCGAGCGCGCCGTTCCCTACACCATCCTTTCGGTCTTTTACAATGAACGGGGCATAGTCGAACAGCGCAATTTGGACTGAAGGAAACAGTACAAAAAACCTGGTTCCAAGAAGGGAAACGTTCCAGGTTCCAGGTTACAAGTTCCATGTTCGGCCTAACACTGGGCTCGTATTTCATTCCTGCTGGCACTGACACTGGCAGTTCGACGAGTCCCGACGCATTGACAATCCAGGCGCCGCCCCCTATAATGCATTCCTGATTCTGGGCCGGAGTGGCGGAATTGGCAGACGCATCAGACTCAAAATCTGACGAGGATTTCCCTCATAAGGGTTCGATTCCCTTCTCCGGCATTCAGGTCAAGAACCATTTCAAGGCCTTAGTGATTGTGATAGCGTTCGTGTTAGCAGGAAATTGAAAGCAAATCTATTGCCAGGGAATACTAAGACTTAAATCCCAAGCACCCATGACCCAATCCCCTGGCGAGGAATTTGACCCAAACGAAGAGAAGAACCTGGCAGTGTCTTTGTTTGGGTAATTGGAATTTGGAATTTGTTATTTATTTGGAATTTGGTGCTTGGGATTTGGAATTTAAGTCCTAATATTACCTTTTTCTGACCGTACACCGTGAACCGTTAACCGGTTACCGATTACTTCCATTTCCTGCTGGCACCGACACTGGATTCCGTTCTGGGGCTCTTGCCAGCACGAACACGATCATTAACACTCGGCTTGTCTTGAATTCTTGCTGACACTGACACTGGCACGGACACGGCTAGATCTTTTCTCTTCGTTTCCTGTGATGCCGTATCGCCCGGCGGTGGACCTCGTCGCGTACCTGCTGCAGCAGCAGGCGCAAGGGCGAACCTGAAACCGGCACCATGGACGTGCCGTCCTCCAGGAACAGCCGCTCCTCCTTCTTGGCCAGGGCCAGCAGGTCGCAGGAGAGCTTTAGGTCGGCCTTGACCTGGCGGGCCGCGCCCAGCTGCGGCAGGCCGCCATCCAACAGCAGCAGGTCGGGTGCCGGCGCGCCTTCGCCGCCGGCGCGCGGTGCGGCTCCGGCGAAACGGCGCCGCAGCACCTCTTCCAGCGCTTCGCTGTCGCCCGGGGGGGCATGGCGGATGATGTAACTGCGGTAAAGGCGCTTCTCCGGCTGCCCATCCCTGAACGCCACCATGGCGCCGACACGGTTCCTTTCACCCAGGTGGGAGATGTCGAAGCCCTCGATATGCGAGGGATAATTCCGCAGGCGCAGCGTTTTTTGCATCTCCCCGCCCAGGGAGCGATAATCGCTCTTTTGCACGAACAGCGCCAGGTTCTTCCGGGCCATGTCCAGAATCCGTTTCTTCCCGCCGCGCTGGGCACAGCGGATGAGGACACGGCGCCCCGCCTGCGCGGAGAGCATCCCGGCCATTTCTCCGGATTGGGCCGGCAATCGGGAAACAACGATCTCGCCCGGCAGGGGGCGGAGGCGGTAAAAATCGACAAGGAACTCGCGCAGCGCCTCTTCCTCGGACTCGCACAGCGTCGGCAGATGGAAAAATTCGCTGCGGCTCACCCGCCCTCCCCTGACGGCCAGATGGACGAAAAACCCCTCCCGCCCCAGCAGCGCGGCGGCGATCACATCGCGGTCGCCGCGGGTGCTGCGTGCGATGTAGGAGCGCAGCGAAAAGCCGGCCAGCGCCTCCAGGTCTTCCTTGGCTTTCTGCGCCCCCTCGAAGTCCTGGCGCGCCGCCAGGGCGCGCATGCGCCCGCGCAGCCGGGCACTGACTTTGCCTTTACGCCCCTTGAGCAGGTCGACGGCCCCGGCGACCTGGCGGCGGTAGGCGTCACGGCGGATCCTGCCGGCGCAGGGAGCGGAGCAGCGCTCGATGTGGTGATAGAGGCAGGGGATGCCCTTGCGAAAGAGGGCTTCGTTGCAGGTGCGCAGGCGGAATAAGCGGGAAACGGCATCGAGCAGCCGCCGGGCATGGCGGGCGTCAACCAGCGGCCCGAGGGCGAAGCTGCGGGCGGCGACGCGCCGGGAGTAGAAGATGCCGGGGAAATCGTCCGCCAGCGTGATCTCGATGAACGGGAAGCTCTTGTCATCCTTGAGCCGGATATTGAACGGCGGCAGATGGCTGTGCACCAGGTCGCTCTCCAGAATCAGGGCATCGGCCTCGCTCTCGGTGACGATGGTCTCCAGCGAAGCGGAGCGCTCGAGCAGGCGCTGCAGCAGGGGGTCGTCCGGCCTGCGAAAATACTGGGCAACGCGCTGGCGCAGGTCGGCCGCCTTGCCGATGTAGAGCGGTTTGCCGGCGGCCGACTTGAACAGGTAGACTCCGGGTCGCTCGGGAAGGCTGCCGCTATTTTTCAGCATCCCGCCCCGACGGGGTTTCCTTTTTTTCCTTCTCCGCCAGGCGGGCGATTTTTTTGATCTGGCGCTGGGCCTTGCGGGCGTACTTGGAGCCGACATGGCTGCCGACCAGGCGCTGGTAGAACGAGATGGCGGTGGCATGATCCTGCAGGGCGGCATAGGTCCTGCCGGTGTAGTAGAGGAGCTTGTCGTTGCCGTTGAACTCGGGGTACTCGTCCATGACCTGCTTGAAGCGGGCGATGGCCCCCTCGAAGGATTTCATCAGGAAGTTGTAGTAGCCGATGCGGAAGAAATGGGTGGCCAGGACCTGCCGGCACTCGTCGATCTTTTTCTTGGCCTCGCCGGCCTCGGGGGTGCCTGGATACTGCTGGATCACCCCTTCGAAGGCCTTGATGGCGCTGAAGGTGTTGGTCTGGTCGCGCTCGGGCTTGCGCAACTGCTGGTAATAGCACATGCCGATCTGGTACTTGGCGTAGACGGCGTCGGGCGAATAGGGGAAGAGGCTGACGTATTCCTGGTACTCGGCGGCGGCCATGATCAGCGACGAGGAGTCGCGCTCCTTGAAATAGGAATCGGCGATGCCCAGCTTGGCCTTGTTGGCATAAATGGAATCGGGATAGAGCTGCCCGATCTCCTTGAACAGCAGACGGGCCTTGTTCGGATCGCGGGTCATGTATTTCATGGCATTTTCGTACATGGTCTTGTCCGAGCCCTTCTCGCTCGGGTCGATGGTGACGGTCTTTTTGGAACGGCAGCCGCTCAAGGCGACCAGCAGCACCAAAGGGATCAGCAGGGTGGATTTTTTCATGAGCAGCTCCAATGCAGTTGATTTTCAAATTCTTTGATCTTGCCGGCGATATCGCCGGCATTGAACAGGGCGGTGCCGATCACCAAGAGGTCGGCGCCCGCCTCCTGCAGCTGGGCGGCGTTCCCGGGATGGATGCCCCCGTCCACCTGCAGCAGGGCATTGCTCCCCTGCGCGGCCAGTTCCTTTTTCAGGGCGGATACTCGGCCCAGGGTGGAGGGAATGAACGACTGCCCCCCGTAGCCGGGGAAGACGCTCATGAGCAGGATGTAGTCCAGATCGGCCAGGTAGGCACGCAGCCGCTCCAGCGCGGTGTCGGGATTCAGGACCAGGCCGGCGCGGCAGCCGTCGGCGCGGATGCGCCGCAACAGGCCGCCGATGTCGGCCGTTGCCTCGGCATGAAAAGAGATCCAGTCGACGCCGGCCCGGATGAAATGCGCCGCCGCTTTCTCCGGATTGCTCACCATCAGGTGGGCATCGAGGCCGAAGCGAAAGCGCTCGCGGATGGCGCGCGCCAGCGAGGGCCCGAACGAGATCTGGTCGACGAAATGACCATCCATGACGTCCAGGTGGATGAACTCGATGCCGCTGGCGGCGAAGGCGTTCAGCTTGGCCTCCAGGTTGAAGAAATTCGTCGACAGGATGGAGGGAAAGACGGGGTTCATTGGCTGACCTGGATGCCGATCTGGTTCCGGGCGCCGATCTCGAATCCCGGTGCCGGGAACTGCTTGAGGATGATGCCCGGCTTGAGCCCGAAATAGGGCATCTCCTCGATCTTCGATATCTTCAGCCCGCGGCTCTCGAAAAACACCAGGACCCGGGCCGCTTCCTTGCCGATCAGGTCGGGCATGACATACGAGGGCCCCTCGCCGCCGCGGGAGATGAGCAGGTCGACGGCCGAGCCCTCGGGCACGCGGCTGCCAGCCGGGAGCGATTGGCTGATGACGCTGTCGGGCATGGCCTCGGCGGCGCTGATGAAGGCGGTGTTGCCTTTTTTCAACCGGCTCTTCTTCAGCAGCAGCTCGCTCTGTTTCTGGCTCAGGCGGACCAGCTGCGGAACGATCACCTGCCCCGGCTCCGAGGCGACAAAGATCTTGATGACCGCTTTTTCCTTGACGCGGGTCTCGGGCGCCGGGAACTGGCTGACCACGGTATTCGGGGCATAGGCGCTGCCGAAGTCGCCGATGACTTTCTTGAGATAGACCCCTTTCCTGGCGGCGACGGCGTAAGCCTCCGGCAGGGGCAGACCGGTCAAGTCGGGCGAGCTGACCTCGGTGCCCTTGACCAGCAGGCTGACCGTGAAAAACACGGCCAGGACCAGGATCAGGGAATAGCCGGCAACGATCCCCATGACCTTCCCGGCCAGCACCATTTTCTTGTTCATCTGCGCCATAATTTACCATAGGGAGCCCCTCTTTGCAAACGCCGGAACGGCGAAACCTGGCACCCAGTGCTATTTTCGCAGGCGCAGCAGCCGCTCGGCCTTGGAAAAAGCGCAGCCGCAGTACTCCTGGTGGCGGATCCCCAGCGCCGCCGCCCGCACCCGGGCCGCCGGCCAGCCGTCGCGCTTCTTGAAGTTCTCGGCCAGGAACCCGACGCCGGTTTCGCGCGCCAGGTCCAGCCCCTGCTCGTTGACCTGGGCGGTCGACTTGTAGGGGCTGATCGACAAGGTGCTGGCCACGACATCGAAGCCGTTGGCCCGGGCATGCAGCATGGTCTTATGCAGGCGCAGCCGGAAACAGAGCGAACAGCGCCGGCCGCGCTCGGGCTCGCGCTCCAGGCCGCGCACGGCGGCAAACCATTCCATCATGCCGTAGGGTGCGAACACCACCGGCCAGGCGAGCTTTTCTGCCAGGCGCGCCACCTCCAGGCGGCGGAATTCGTACTCGCGGAACGGCTGGATGTTGGGATTGCAGAAGAAGCCGGTCACCTGGAAGCCGGCCGAGCGCAGTTCCTCCAGGACATGGGGCGCGCACGGCCCGCAGCAGACATGGAGCAGCAGTTTTTTCACAGGCCGTGCAGGCGCCGCAGCTCATGCATCAGGATGCAGGCGCTGATCCCGACATTGAGCGAGTCGATGCGCGGTTCCTGGTCCAGGCGCAGGCACGGGAAACTCTCCAGCAGCCGCGGGTCCAGGCCCGGCCCCTCGCCTCCGAACAGCAGCAGGCAGGGGAATTCCATGCGCGCCGGGTCCAGCTGGCGGCCGCCGGGGCGCGAGCCGGTCACGTATACGCGGGCGGCGGCGGCCTGGGCCGCGGCGATCAGCTCGTCGGGGCCGCGGAAGACCTGGAACGGCACGTCGAGCAGGGCGGTCTGGGCGGCGCGGACAACCTTGGGATGGTTGGGACGCGCGCCAGCGCCGGCCAGCGCCAGGGCCGGCAGGTTGAAGGCCGAGGCGCAGCGGAACACCGTTCCCAGGTTGCCCGGGTCCTGGACGCCGACGAGCCCGAAAACGACCCGGCTGCGGCGGAAGTCGATGCGCGTTTCCGGCAGGGCCATGACGGCGACCAGCCCCGGCGGGCTCTTCATCCCGCTCACTTTCGCCATCCACCGCGGGCTCACCCGCCAATACTCGCCCACCTCGGCTTGCGGCGGCGGCAGGGCGGCGCCCAGGTCGGCGCGGACCAGCAGCTTGTCGACGCGCAGGGGGCGGGCGAGGAGGTCGCTAACCAGCTTGTCGCCGGCGAAAAAGAACCAGTTGTCCCTGGCGGCCAGCAGCGCCTTCAGTTTCAAGTTGGCCGGGGAGACGATGTCAATCTTCATCCTGGAACTCGACCTCCGTGCGGCGCAGGCACGATGTCCATTTTCTCTCCGGGTCCAACAGTCGGTAGACGCGGGCGAAGCGTTCCTGGCCCTGGTGGGCGAAATCCATCCTTAGTTCCAGGCCGGCGGCGGAAAAGCCGAGATCGTCGCCGGGTGCCAGCAGGGCGGCGATATCTTCTTGGCGGGGGACTCGAAATCCCGCTGCGGGGGAGGGCCAGGAGAAGTGGAAAGCGACCCGTTGCAGCCCCTTGTGGAACGAGAACACGCCGCGGACGAATTCGGCCTTCTTGAAGCGGAAGTCGAGCCCCTCCCGGTTCAAGGCGGCGAGCACCTCCGCCTCCCCCAGGTCGCCGGCCACAGCGACCTCAACCACCTCGTCGTCGCCTTCAGACCCGACCGGCAGCGGCGGCAGGGCGGCCATCTTGATGCGCGGATGGAATCCCTGGCTGTAGCGGAACAAAAGCCCCGACATGCGCAACCGGCGCTCCAGGTACTGCATCATCGCCAGGTGCGACAGGTAGCGCAGATCGCCCTGTTTCCGGTAGTGCAGGCGCAGGCGGCGGTAGGAGTCAGGCGGGGCGGCCGTCGGCCCCGGCGCGTCCGCCCAGGCTGCGGCGGGGAACTCGCGGCGGCCGAAGGCGCAGCCGGCGCAGAGGGCGCAATCCAACCCGGCGCATGACGGGGTCGGCTGGGCGACGCCGCTGCGCCGGTATTCTTCCTCCAGGTGGCGCTTGAGAAAATTCAGCTGCACGAAATCCCAGGGCAGGTCCTCGGCCAGCGGCAGTTCGGAAAGAAAATCGGCGCCCTGCAGCGCGGGCAGCGCCTCCTGCCAGGCGGAGAGGTGGAAATGGGTATCCCAGGCGGTGTAGGTCTCCCCGCGCCGGTAAGCCTCCAGCAGCAGGTCGCCGACGCGGGCGTCGCCGCGGGCCAGGATGGTCTCGACCATGCTCCGCCCCGGCGAATGGAAATCCAGGTCGAGGTTCTTGTGCCGCCGCAGCCGGGCGCGCAGGAAGGCGATCTTCTCCTCCAGCTCGTCCACCGGGGCGCGGGCCGCCCATTGCAGCGGCGTGTGCGCTTTGGGAACGAACGAGGAGAAGGAGGCGTGGATGGCGACCCGCGCCCGGCGCTCGCGCGCCGCCGCCAGGACCCGCTCCAGCAGCAGGGCGATGGCCTCGACATCGGCGGCGGTCTCGCCCGGCAGGCCGATCATGAAGTACATCTTGACCTTCTGCCAGCCGTGCTTCCAGGCGATGTCCAGGGCATGAAAGATCTCGGCGTCGCTGACGTCCTTGTTGATGGCGCGGCGCAGCCGCTCGCTGCCGGCCTCGGGAACGATGGTGATGCCGGTCTTGCGAAACATGGCCAGGGTGGCCAGCAGCTCCTCGCTCAGCGTCGAGGGGCGCAGCGAGGGGACGGAAAAAGAGATGTCGGGCTGGATGGCGGCCGGGATGCGGCGCAACAGCTCGCTCAGATCGGGGTAATCGCCGGAACTCAGCGAGGCCAGGGAGAACATCTCGTAGCCGGTGGCCGCCAGCGCCCGGCGGATGAAGCCCAGCGTCGACGACGCTTCGCGGACGCGGAACGGGGCATAATAGGACTTGGCCTGGCAGAAGCGGCAGTTCTGCGGGCAGCCGCGGGCGATTTCCACGTTCAGGCGGTTGAAGACGACGTCGCAGATGGGGACGATCTCGGCCGGTTCGGGCCTGACCCGGTCCAGGTCGGGGCAGACCCGCTTGCGCACCGTTCGCCCGCCGAGGTCCGGGACAAGGAACCGGCCGCGCTGCACCAGCGGATGGCGGGACGGGACGTATACTCCCGGCACGCGGCTGAATGCCTCCAGGGCGGCGGCACGGCCCGCCTGCTGCCGCCGCGCCTCCTCAAGTACGGCCACCAGGTCGGGGAAGAGCGCCTCGCCGTCGCCGAAGGCGAACAGATCGATGAAAGCGCGCAGGGGCTCGGGATTGGCCGCGGCGATGCCGCCGGCGGCGACCAAAGGATCGCCGGGGCCGCGCTGGGCGGAAAGCTGCGCCAGCCCGGCCAGGTCGAGGGCCAGCAGCACGTTGGTGAAGTTCAGCTCGCTCAGCAGCGAGAACGCGAGCAGGTCAAAATCGGCCAGGGGGCTGCGCGTCTCCAGCGAGAAGAGCTTCATGCCGTGCTCGCGGAACAGGGGCACGTTCTCGGGGTCGGGCAAGTAAGCCCTTTGGGCGTGGACGCCCGGCATGCCGTTGAGCAGGTGGTAAAGGATCTTGATGCCGGCGTGGCTCATGCCGATGGCGTA
>CAZLSH010000023.1:0-26942 GCA_964562095.1 uncultured Clostridia bacterium
AGCAGCTCGCGCACGTTGAAGTGCGGCTCGATGTTGCCGTAGGGGGTGGTCTCGGTGAAGAACGAGGGCGGCGTGAGCGGCGAGACCTGGCCGCCGGTCATGCCGTAGATGCCGTTGTTGATCAGGATCATCTTGACGCCGATGTTGCGCCGGGCGGCGTGGATCAGGTGGTTGCCGCCGATGGCGGTGGCGTCGCCGTCGCCGGAAATGACCACCACCAGCTTCTCGGGCTTGGCCAGCTTGATGCCGGTGGCGAAGGTCAGGGCGCGGCCGTGGGTGGTGTGCAGGGTGTTGGTGTTGAAATAGGTGGGCATGCGGCCGGAACAGCCGATGCCGGCCACGACCACGATGTCGTCGGGATCGAGGTTCAGCTCGGCGAAGGCCATGGCGATCGACTTGAGGATGACGCCGTCGCCGCAGCCGGGGCACCAGGGCGTGGGAAAGGTCCGGTAGCGGATGTATTTCTCGTAGTCTCTCATCTGACCATCTCCTTGATGGCGTTCAGCACTTCGGCGGGAGAGAAGGGCATGCCGTTGGCGCGCAACAGCGTTTGCTTCTCCACCCCGGGCGGGGCGATGCGCTCCACCTCGTATTTCATCTGGCCCATGTTCATTTCCACGGTCAGTACCTTGCGGGTCTTCTTGAAGCGCTCCTGCAGGGCGGCGCGCGGGAAAGGCCATACGGTCAGCGCCTGGAACAATCCGGCCTTGACGCCCTGTTCGCGGGCCGCCTTGACCGCGGCCAGGGCCGAGCGCGCCGAGATGCCGAAGCTGAAGACCAGCACCTCGGCGTCGTCCAGGAAGTACTCCTTGTAGCGGATGATGTCGTCCAGGTTCTGGTAGATCTTCTCCATGCGCAGCTTCTGCATCTTGTCCACGGTCTTGGCGTCGAACGACGGCCAGCCGTGCGCGTCGTGCTCCAGGCCGTCGATATGGATCGGGTAGCCGTGGAAGAAGTCGACGCGCGGCGGGTTCTCGCCGATGTTGCGGTCATAGATGTTCAGGTCGACGATCTGGCGCGGCTGCTCCCAATAGACCTCGTAGCTGCCGGGCTCGGGGATCTCCACGTCCATGTGCGCCTTGCCCAGCACCTCGTCGGAGAGCAGGATCACCGGGTTCCAGTATTTCTCGGCCAGGTTGAAGGCGCGCACCGTCTCGCTGAACATCTCCTCGGCAAAGGCCGGGTAGAGGGCGATGATCGGGTGGTCGCCGTGGGTGCCCCAGCGCGCCTGCATCATGTCGGCTTGCGCCGGCTTGGTGGGCATGCCGGTCGAGGGTCCGCCGCGCATGACGTTGACGACGACCACCGGCACCTCGGCCATGACCGCCATGCCGATGTGCTCCTGCATCAGCGAGAAGCCGGGGCCGCTGGTGGCGGTCATCGTCTTGCGGCCGGCCAGCGAAGCGCCGATGCAGGCTCCCAGCGAGGCGATCTCGTCCTCCATCTGGATGAAGGTGCGCTCCAGCTTCGGCATCTCCTTCGACATGTACTGGGCGATCTCCGAGGAGGGGGTGATGGGATAGCCGGCGAAGAAGTCGCAACCGGCGGCCAGCGCCGCCTTGGCGATGATGACGTTGCCCTGCAGGACCTTGCGCGCGCTCATTGCACACCTTCCTTCTTGTTGTCCTCGTAATTGACGAAAATGGCGAAATCGGGGCACTGCAGCTCGCACATGCGGCAGCCGATGCAGAAGTCGGCGGCGTCGATCTTCACCGACGTGCCGTACTTGTTCTTGGGGTCATCGTACAGCTGCAGGGTGCCGGTGGGGCAGATGTCGACGCACAGGCCGCAGCCCTTGCAGTACAGCGGGACCAGGGTCAGCTTGTTCTGCTTCGGCGACGGCTTGCGCTTGGCGCGCCGCTCCAGGGCGTCCTGGTTGGCCTTGGCTTCTTCCTTCTCCATGCTTCACCTCGGGTAATAGGGGATCCGGACTTCAAGATACTCGATTTTATCACATTCGCCGGTGATTGGAAACTCCGGTTTGGCATCATCTTAGAATGATGCCGCTTTTATACCCACCATACTTGTTCGTTATTTGTCATTTTGCAGTAAAATCAAATGAAGATTAGTGGCGCTTTTTTCAAGAATCTCAGAAAAATGCTTTTTTAAACAAATTGAAGAAACAAAAAATATCGTTGCTAGTAATGGAATGATAATTGCCAGTAAAACATTATCCATCCCATATCCTCCTGATAATTGGTCATAAATCAAGTAAAAAGTGGTCGCAAAAGAAAAAATAGCCATCCATTTTAATATCAAAACATGCTTCAGTGTTTTTTCACTTATAAATGAAAACAACTTTTCTAGATGAGCTTTAACAGCAATAGGATTCCTATTCTCCCAACAAAATATAAGATGATCAATAAATGCTGACAACAATTTATTCCATCTATATTTGTCTTTTTGAGTAAATAAATATTCCTGTAATATTTTCATTTCTCTGTTTTCTTCAAGCTCGTTTTTAATAATTCTAAGTTTCTTTTTTGTCGAAAGAACATCCACTAAAATGGTTAAAAAATAAACTATGGCGAAAACAAACAAAATAATTTGAAAGAAGAAAATTATGGGTGTGAATTCCAGACCGAAGCTCTCTTCTTCAAGAAGATCCCATTCCATTTAAACCTCGAATACGAGAATTTTGGGTGAATGACGCGAGAAAGTCAATTGGTCGATCCTTTCTGATTTCCGATATCTCAGGTCTTGATCTTGAAGAACAGGAAGACGGAGGCCAGCGTGAAGAGGGCCAGCGGCGCGAAGGCGGCCGGCAGCGGCGACAGCACTCCGGTCGTCCCCAGGGCGCTGAAGATGCCCAGGGCGCCCCAGTAGATCATGGAGACGCCGACGGCGATGCCGATGCCGAACAGGGCGCCGCGGTTGCCCATCAGGAAGGAGAAGGGGATGGCGATGAAGACCATGACCAGCGAGGAGAAGGGAAAGGCGTAGTTGTTGTAGAGCTGGGCGCGGTAGCGCAGCGGGTCGCTGCGCTTTTCCTCCAGGTAGCGGATGTAGTCCCGCAGCTCGCTGCTGTTCATGGCCCCGCTGAAGCGCACCTTCTCCGTGAAGAATTTCCGGTTCTCGGCGACAGCCAGCCGCAGCTCGCGGAACGGGCGCATGGCCGCCGGCAGCTGGTCGCGGAACTCCCGGCTGAAGCCGTCGCGCAGCAGCAGGGTCCGCTCCCCCAGCCAGGTGGCGCTGAGGGCGGTCAGGCGCCGGCGCAGGCGGAATTCCCCGTCCAGGTCGATGATGTTGAATTGGATGAAACGCCCGCGGCGCTTCTCGTAGAAATCATAGAAATAAACGCGGTTGTCCCGGCCCAGCACCCAGTTGCGGGCGAATTCCACGTCGGCGGCCGACTGGCGGTTATGGATCACGTCCAGCATGCGCGCCGAGCGGCGGTTGGTCTCGGGCAGGACGTTCTCCTGGACGAAAAAAATGGCCAGCGAGAGGAGCAGGCCCAGGAACAGCGCCGGCAGGGCCAGGCGCGGCAGGCTGATGCCGCTGACCTGGACGGCGACCACCTCGTTGTTCTTGCTCATCAGCGAGAAGGTGAGCAGCACGGCGGTCAGGATGGCGATGGGCAGGATGATGGTGGCGATCTCCGGGGTGGCGTAGAAATTGTACTTCAGGACATAGATGAACGGCACGCCGTTTTCGATGAGGTTGTCGATCTGTTCCAATATGTTGATGATATAGAAGACCAGCAGCAGGGAGGAAAACACCAGGGAAAAGATCAGCAGCATGCGCCGCAGCACGTAGCGGTCGAGGATCTTGACCGGGTTCAGGAAGGCCCGCCGCGCCCGGGCCGCGGCGTCCGCGCCGCCGGCGCGCGGCAACCGCCGCCGCAGCGGGCTGAAGAAGAACAGCCGGTCCCAGTGGATCGCCTTCTCCAGGGAGGAAAAGCGGTAGAGCCAGACGCCCAGGGCGACCAGGAACAGCGTCGGCGCCCACGAGCCCCAGAACGGCGAGACGATGCGCTTGACGATCAGGTTGCGGCCGGCAGTCATCAGCACGTAGTAGATGAAGATGATGCCCAATGAAATGACGAAGCCGCTGGTCTTGCCCCCCTTGCGGGTGGAGATGCCCAGCGACATGCCCAGGAAGCCCAGGGCCAGGCAGGCGAAAGGCAGGGCGAACTTTTTGTGGAACTCCAGCCTCAGCAGCACGTCGCCGGATTGAGCGCGCATGCGCCGCAGCAGCTCGGGAAAGACCAGCTGCATGCTGCGCCGCGACTGGCGGAAGGAGACCGAGTTGCTGACCGTTTCGGTCTTGCGCGCGAAAAAGGTCAGCGAGTACTTCCCCGGGTCTTTCTTTTTGTAGGAATGCACCACGCCGTCGTTGAGGACGACATGGTTGTCCTGCTGCCCCTGCTTGTACAGGAAGCGCCCGGTGCGGGCCAGCATCAGGGTGTCCTCCTCCGGCTTCTTCATGGAGTAGAGGAAGACGTTGCGCCAGTCGCCATTGCGCTGCTGATCGGGGAAATAGAGGCTGTAGAACGGCAGCCCCTGGTAGAAAACCCCGGGCTTGATCCCCGAGATCGTCTGCGCCAGCGCCACCCTTGTATAGAGCCTGTTGAAGCGGTAGTTGGCCTCGGGCGCAACGAACATGATCAGCCAGGAAGAGATGAGCCAGGTGCCCAGGGAGAACAGCAGCACCGGCCGCAGCAATTGGCGGTTGCGCACGCCCATGGTGCGCAGGGCGATGATCTCGGAATCGGAGCTCAGGCGGCTCATGCCGGCCAGCACCCCCATCAGCGTGGCCATGGGGATGGTGAAGGAAAGAAAGTCGGGCAGCAGATAGACGAAGATCTTGAAAATGGTGCCGGCCGTCGCCCCTTTGGCGATCAGCGTCTTGGAGAGGATGAGGATCTGGTTGATCAGCAGGGTGAACGTGTATATCGACAGCCCGATGGCGAACGGCGAGGCGATCTCCTTCAGGATATAGCGGTCGAAGGCCCTTTTCATTGGGAAATCATAGCACAATCCCGGATGGTTTCAAAACCGCCGGGGGATCAGGGTGCGACGGCCAGCGGGGCGGGGGTGAAGGACAAGATGAAAACCAGCAGGGCGGCGGCGGCCAGCGCCTTGCGCCCGGCGCCCAGGCGCTCCTCCTCGAAGATCGGCGGATGGCGCAGGCCGATCAGGGTGGCCAGCAGCGCCCACAGCAGCCACCCCTGCCAGAAAAGCACCCCCAGAACCGCCAGGACAACGACCGCGGCGATGCCGGCCAGGTAGGCCCGCTTTCTTCCCAGCAGCGAGTAGAGGATGTGGCCGCCATCGAGCTGGCCGATGGGGAAGAGGTTGAAGGCGGTGGCCAGCAGGCCGAACCAGCCGGCGAAGGCCATGGGATGGACCAGCAGCTCGCGCCCGGCCGGCACCGCGCCGAGAAGCAGGCGCACCAGCAGCGTGAACAGCAGCGGCTCGCCCAGGGTCAGGCCGCCGGCGAGCGCTCCCGGTTCGACCAGGCGCGACCGCGATATCCCCAGGGCGATGACGGGCAGGGCGGCCAGGAAGCCGGCCAGCGGCCCGGCCAGCCCGACGTCGAAGAGGGCCTTTTTCGAAGAGAAGGGGGAACGGATCTTGATGAAGGCTCCGAAGGTGCCGATCAGGGTCGGGGCGGGCAGGAAATGGGGCAGGGTGGACTCGATGCCGTGGCGGCGGCAGGCAAGGAAGTGCCCCATCTCGTGGACCAGCAGGATGCCCAGCAAGGGCAGGGAATAGGAGAGCCCCCACAGCCAGGCCGCCGGATGCTGGCTGAGGAACGCCCAGAATCCCCGGCCGGCGGGCAGGCTCACGTCGTAAAAGCTGACATGGTACTGCACGCCGATGACCATGGTGAACAGCAGGGTCAGGGCGAACAGCAGGCCCGGGACGGCGACGCGGCGAATTTTCAGCACAGTCATGTCGGGCGCATGGATCGGGTCAACGAAAAAACGCCGCCTGGCCGGAAGGGCGGGCGGCGGCAAACTCGGGGAAAGCCGTGCTTACAGCTTGACGCAGGAATCGGTGGGGCACACCGAGGCGCATTGCGGCTCGTCGAAGTGGCCCTTGCACTCGACGCAAACGCTGGCGTCGATCACGTAGTACTGGTCGCCCTGGGAAATGGCCTGGACAGGGCAAACCGCTTCGCAGGCGCCGCAGCTGATGCAGGTATCAGTAATCGTCAGTGACATTTTCGTCCTCCTTATTCGTGAGGGACAATATTAGTATGAAAACGACAGCATGTCAACAGGCAGCTCGGGAAACCCGGTGACGGCGGACGCAGACAACAGGGCCTGACCCAACGTATTTCGTAGTTCGTAATTCATAACTTTTGATTCGTGATTCTTGATTCGGAACAGCAAGAAGTCGATCTATTGCGTTAGGCGTATCGCGAAAGAACAAGAGTTCTTTATGATCTCCGGCTACCACGATCACTATCACTACCACTTTGGCTCATCAGGTCTCCTGCTAACACTAACACTATCACAAACACTGGAGGTTCATTTGGGTTCCTGCTGACACGGACGCTGTCACTGACACTGGAGATTCGTTGCGTTCTACTTTCCCCCGATCATCTTGCCGAAGGCGCCCAGCACCGAGCCCTCTTCCTTCTGCCGCCCCATGCCGATCTTGGAGGCGCGGATGATGCGGTCGGCCAGGCGCGAGAAAGGCAGGGTCTGCAGGTAGAGCTTGCCGCTGCCCTTCAAGGTGGCCAGGAAGAGCCCCTCGCCGCCGAAGAACATCGACTTGAGGTTCCCCGCCATCTCGATGTCGTAATCGAGGGCCGGCGAGAAGGCGACCAGGCAGCCGGTGTCGACGCGCAGGGTCTCGCCCCGCAGTTCCTTCTCGATGACCGTGCCGCCCGAGTGGACGAAAGCCAGGCCGTCGCCCTGGAGCCGCTGCAGGATGAAGCCCTCACCGCCGAACAGCCCGGCGCCGAAGCGCTTGGTGAAGGCGATGGAGATGCCGGTGCCCAGCGCCGCGCACAGGAAGGCGTCCTTCTGGCAGAGCAGTTCGCCGCCGTGCCGGGCCAAATCGATGGGGATGATCTTGCCCGGGTAGGGGGCGGCGAAAGCCACGCGCTTCATGGTGCCGGCGTTGTTGGTGAAGTGGGTCATGAAAACCGACTCGCCGGTGAGGGTGCGCTTGGCGGCGGAAAACAACTTGTCCATCAGCCCCGCCTCGGGCCGGGAGCCGTCGCCCATCTTGGTCTCGAAGGTGATGCCGTCCTCCATCCAGTTCATCACCCCGGCCTCGGCCACCACCGTTTCGCCGCGGTCCAGCTCGATCTCCACCACCTGCATGTCGTCGCCATAAATTTGATAACCGACTTCGTGTGCTTTCATGATGGCCCTCCTGGGAGGGTAATACGAAGAAGAAGGGTTCGAGGTTCGAAGTTCGATGTTCGAAGTTGAAGAACCCGGAGCAAGGCATACGGCGGCCAGCAGACAGCAGGGGGGATCAAACGTAATTCGTGATTCGTGATTCGTAACTCGAAACAGCAAGAGATCAATCTATTGCGTCATGCGAAAGAACAAGGTTTTTTTCTGATCTCCTGCTACCGCTATCACTATCACTATCACTATCACTGCCACTTCGGCTCATTAGGCCTCTTGCCAACACTAACACTAACACTGTGCCCGGAAATTTCCTCTTGCTGACACTGTCACTGACACTAAGAGCTCTTCTTAATGTCTATCTGTCGCTGGTAGGCCGCCGGGGGCCTTTCGCCCACCTGCTGGCGCCACATGGCGTAGTACAGGCCCTTCTTTTTCACCAGCGCCGCGTGCGATCCCTCCTCGACGACCCGTCCCTTCTCCAGCACGAAGATGCGGTCAGAGTGCAGCACCGTGGAGAGGCGGTGGGCGATCATGATGGTGATCTGGCGCTGGGCCGAAGAGATCTCCCGCAGGGTCTGGGCGATCTCCTCCTCGCTGAGCGAGTCAAGCGACGAGGTGGCCTCGTCGAAGATGAGCAGTCGCGGCCGGCGCAGCAGGGCGCGGGCGATGGCCAGCCTCTGCTTCTCCCCGCCCGACACCTTCTTGCCGCCTTCGCCGAGCAGCGTGTCCAGGCCCTGCCCGGTCGCCGCGACCATCTTGTCGGCGGCGGCCTGCTCCAGCGCCGCGTGGATCTCCTCGTCGCTGGCGTCGGGTTTGACGAACAGCATGTTTTCGCGGATGGTGCCCGAGAAGAGCTGCGTTTCCTGGGTGACGAAGCCCAGCTGGCGGCGCAGGCGGTTCAGGCGGATGTCCCTGGAGGGGATGCCGTCGTAATAGATCGTCCCCTGCGTGGGGGTGTACAGGCCCACCAGCAGCTTGACCAGCGTCGACTTGCCCGATCCCGATGGGCCGACGAAGGCGATGGTCTCGCCGCGGCGCGCGCTGAACGACAGGTCGGCGATCGCGTCCTGGCGGCCGCTCTTGTAGCGGAAGTGGACGCGGTCGAAGCGCAGCGACTCGATCTCGCCCACTTCCACCGGCTCCGCCGGCCGCTGCTCCGGCTGCTTGCGCATGAGCTCGTCGAACAGCTGCAGCGATGCCTGGGCCTCGCGGTAGGAGAGGATGATGTTGCCCAGGTCCTGCAGAGGGAAAATGATGCGCGTGGAGATGAACTGCATGGAGATCAGCTCGCCGGGCGACAGCAGGTTGCGGAAGATCAGCCACAGCAGGACGAAGAGGATGGACTCCTTCAGCAGCAGCAGCGCCCCGCCCTGCAGGAAGGCCAGGGTGCGCACGCGCTTGACCTTCTGCATCTCCAGGCCGAAGATGCGCCGGGTGAAGCCCTTCAGGCGGCGGATCTCGGGATAGGTCAGCCCCAGGCTCTTGACCAGCTCGATGTTGCGCAGCGACTCGGTGATGGCGCCGCTCATCTTGTTGGTCTCGCTGACGACGGCGCGCTGGATGGTCTTGATCCGGCGACTGAGCAGGCCGGTCATCCCCCCCAGCACCACCACGCCGACGAGGAAGACCGGGATCAGCGCCCAGTGCTTGGTGAGAGCGTACCAGACCACGAAGGCGATGCCGACCAGCGAAGAGAACAGGACACTGATGAAGGAGCTGATGAAGCGCTCGTTGTCGTGCCGGACCTTGGTCAGCATGGAGAGGACATGGCCGCTGCTGGCCTCCTCGAACTCGTGGTAGGGCAGGCGCAGGGTCTGGCGCAGCCCGGCGTCGAAGACCGACAAGCCGAACTTCTGCACGATCAGCCGGGTGACGTAGTCGGTGAGGGCGTGGAACAGCCGGGCGCCGGTGCCGACGGCCACGGCCAGGGCCAGCCATCTCAGGGCGCCGCGGAGCAGTTCCGCCTCGCCGCGCCCGCCGGGATTGACGGCGAACTGGTCGATGATCCTGCCGAAGATGATCGGGTCGACCAGTCCCAGCACCTGCGCCACGGCCGCCAGCCCCAAGGCCAGCGCCAGCCAGCCGCGGAACGGTTTCAGGTATTTCCAGAGGATCTTCATTCAGTCATTCGTCCTACCGGGCATTATACCTGAAAAACGTTCTGCGGTGATCAGAATCGATAGATCCTCCATTCTCCGTCCTGGTCGATGACGAAATACACATAGTAAGTGATATCGTATTCCTTGCCCTTGATGGTTTCCTTTCGAATGGTGCGGTACTTGGCGCCGTCGCCCTGGAACTCGATGAATTCGATGCCTGCCATTTCGGCCCCGACTTGCGGCAGCTTGTCCTGCAGGTCGTTATACATCCTGAGGTATTCGGCGCGATCTTCCAGGCAGAAGAAGCCGGCTGCTTTCTTCGCGTCCCCGGCTCGCAGCGCCTCCTTTAATCCCGCCCAGATCCCGCGCAGGGTGCGGTCGATAGCGGGGGGAATATTCCGGCTCATTTTTTCCCTCTCGATCCGCTGGCGCTCGACTTCAGGGTCCAGGACCTTCACGGAAAACGTCTTGCGCGTTGACTTGTCGCCGTTCTCGGCCTGGACGGTGTAGGTGCAGGAATCGTTCGGCTTAATGCTCTTTTTTCCATTCAGGGGCAGGTAGGAATAAAGCTCCCTCTCGCCATAGCGTACCTGGCGCGCGTTTCTGGTCTTCCAGGTGAAGGTGACCTCTTCTCCCCTCATCACCGTCGCCGGCGCCGCTTGCAATTCGAGCTCGGGCTCGGGGATGCTCACCCTGACCGTGGCCTCGGCGACCGCGACATTGCTCCATTCCCTGGCCTCGACGCGGAATGTCGTGTCCTTTTCGGGCCAGACCATGGCGGAGCCGCTATTTTCCACCCAGCCCAGGTCGCCTGAGGTGAAACGCACGGTGGCGGCGTTTTGCGCGTCCCATTTCAACCGGATGAATTGCCCGACCTCGATCGCCTCCCGGTTGGCCTCGAGCGCGATCACCGGCTGCGGCCGTTCAGGGGCCTTGGTGATCCCGGTCTGCCTCTGCCCGACAACACTGATCAGCGCCCCGCCCCCGACCATACGACCGGCGTACACCTTGTCCGCCTCGCCCCAAATGCGCAGGGTGACGCCCGCGCCCGGCTCCCCGCGCAACGTGACGCGCATGACATTCCACGGGTTGAGAGAGATCGGCCCCTCCCAGTCGGCAACGGGGTCCCGCTTCACCGGCCCTGTCAGCGCGTCCCGGTCATCGAAAAAAATGGCATAGGAGCGCACCTTGTTTTTTCCCTTCCGCCCCCCGTTCTTCACTTCCAGCCGGTAACCGGTCCCCGGATAGGTGCAAAACACCGGCCGCCAATAGACGAAGCAGCTGCCGCGTTCGATCTTCAGCTCGGTCTCTTCCATGACCACGACCGATTCTTCCAGCTTCCCGATCTGGGCATGGCCCATAACGCCGCACAGGATGAACACCATTAACATGATCGCCAGTTTTTTTATCGCCATGCTCCCCCCTCCCTTATCTCTTTCTGTTAATTCACGAGGCAGCTTCCATTCATTATCTCATATTCCCCCAAGCCACCGGCATCATGACACGTCAGGCTTTGCCCCTTCGCCCTTGGAGCGCTTGGGGAGCGGCTGGTCGCAGTCCCTGATGAACTTATGGGTGCCGATCTCTATTTTCATCAGCAGGAGCCAGCCGGCGATGTAGGGTATCAGGTAGGGCAGGAAGCTTTTTGATAAATTCGACAGCAGGAAGCCGAACAGGGAGGAGGCGATGGGGACCAGGCAGTAGGCCGCAAGGATCGCCGGGAAGAGCACGGCCAGCGGCTGGCCCTTGCGCTGCGCCAGGTTGAAGATCACATAGCCCAGGGCGGCGATGACCAGGGCATTGATTTTAAACTCCGTCAGCATGATGGCGAAAAATATGAAAAGGATGAAACCATAATGTTCCAGGAGCAGGGCACGCCTTTTCTTTCGCTGTTCCGGCGGTTTTTCCTTGGCCCGCACTGCGGCGCTGCCGGGAAAGATCAGGTCCGTGAACCGGTCGACCAGGTTTTTTTCTGCCGGCTCCTGCGCGACACCTTGGGCTTCATCCCCGGCAGCAGCCGATCGCATTTCTGCTGGACACGGCTCGGCGGCCATGGCCAGGCTCGCCTCACTGGCGGCAACCGGTTCTTCCGGGACCGCTGGTCCGGGGCCAGCGCCCGCTTTTTTAAAATGCGCCTTCAGCGGGGTGAAATAAAGAAGATACAGGACGATCGCGGCGAGCAAATAGCCGGCCCAGTAAAAGATGGATGCCAGGGGGGGCATGTGGACCACTCCGGTGGCAAGGATGGAAAACAGGTCCAGGAGGTGGTAAACGAGATAACTCACGCGCCCCCAGGGCTTGAACTGGCAGACGCCGGCGTAGGCGGCGATGCCGAACATGAGCAGCGGCCAGCCCAGCAGCGGCGCCTGCTCTTGCCATTTCCCGGCGCCCCAGCCTTCGCCGAACATCGGGTAGGGCCCCTGGGCCGGGATGGCCAGGGCGATGATCACCAGCAGGATCTCCCCCGCCACCAGCCATCTTACCGTCGCCTTACCGGCCATTTTGATGCTCCTTGCTTGATTCAAGCAAAACCAACAATTGTCATAATGAAAGACCTGGCACCAATTCCCTGCGAGATGATCCTCATTCGGTTCTCCCGGCAGCCGCGACGGTCTGAAGCCGGGGATGAGCCGACGTTGCCGTCAGAATGGCCGCTATTCAACCAATTGCGAGACCGGGACGATCTCGACCCCCTGTTGCTTCAGCCAGGGGACGGCGTCGCGCAGGGCGTCCAGGGTGGAGGGGAACGGGTGGCCGATGGCCAGGGCCTTGCCGTTGCGGCGGGCGACGTCGACCAGGCGGCGGATCTGGGCGCTGGAGTGCTCGTAGGACTGCACGTCGTCGAGAAAGACGTCGCGCAGGAAGGTCTTCATCCCCAACTGCCGGGCCAGGGAAAAGGCGACGGTGGTCGGCGCCGTCTTGGAGTCGACGAAGAAAAGCCCCCGCTCCTTGAACTGCACCAGCACCCTGCGCATGGCCTGGGGATCCGAGGTGAGCCGCGAGCCCATGTGGTTGTTCACCCCCTTGGCGTAGGGGACGGCCAGCAGGGCGGCGTCGAGCAGCGCCGTGATCTCGGCGTCGCTCGAGTCGGTGAGGATGAACTGGTCGCGCGGGTGGTGGTTGGCCGGGTCCTTGGGCTGCATGGGCAGGTGGATGATCTCCTCCAGGCCGAAGGCGTGCAGGCGCTGCGCCTCGCTGCGCGCGTAGGGCGCGGCCGGGATGACCGCCCCGGTGACCGGTACGCCCAGCTCGTGCAGCCGGTCGGAGACGAGGTCGGCGTAGCCGATGTCGTCCATCACGAAGGCCACGCGCGGCGCGGCGGCCTTCCGCGCCGGCTTGGCAGGCGCGGCCGGCGGGGCGGTCGCCGGCGCCGGCAATCGCTTGCCGACCAGGATGACGTGGGTCAGTTTTTCGCCAAAGCGGACCTGGTAGAGATAGACGACCTGGTCCTTCATGCCCTGGACCTCGCTCAGCACATGGACGCCGCCGTGGCGCCCGACCAGCTTTTTCAGGTCGCGGGAGAGCGGCTCGAAGCGGGGCGCGGCCAGGTCGATCTTCAGGTGGGCGATCCCGTCGCGGTCGCGGACGATGTCGTGGACGATGCCGCGTTCGGCGAGCAGCGCGGCCAGGTCGCGCTGGAAGCTTTCCCCGGCGGATGGCTTCTGCCCCAGGCGGAACACGCGGTTGAAGATGAACGAGTGCCTCCCCGCCTTGTAGTCAAGGAATTCGAGGGCGACTACGATGGCCAGGGCGATGAAACCGAAAGCGATGAAAGAGAGCGCGGCCGCACGGCGGCCGGAATCGGCGTTTTTCTTGCGCTGCGTTTTCTTTTTTTTCATCGCGGGATGGCAGATTCTATCACTTTTTGCCCAGCCACAGCAAGGGATCGAGGGGCTTCAGGTTCTGGCGGATCTCGAAATAGAGCGCCTTGCCGTACAGCGATCCCGAATCGCCGGCCATGGCGATCACCTCGCCGGTCCCCACCCGGTCGCCCGGCTTTTTCAGAAAACTCTCGCAATGACCGTACACGGTGTGAAAGCTCCCGGCATGCTGGATCATGATCACATTGCCGTACCCTTTTAAATAATCGCAAAAAATGACCTCGCCGCCGCCGACCGCCTTGATCTCATCGGAACGATCGGGCTTGATCTCGATGCCCGTGTTCATGGTATAGGTGTCGAACCGGGCGCTCTTCTTCCTGCCGAAGCTGGAGATGACCGTGCCGCGCAGCGGCCAGGCGATCCTGCCGCGCAGGGGGCCGAGATCCACCGCGTCGGCCACGCTGTCCATGGTCTTCTGGTCCAGGACGCGCGTCAGGTTCTCGCTCTCGGTCTTCAATTCGTCCAGCAGCCTCGAGTTGAGGTCGCGCTGGCGGTTGATCCTGGCGATCATGTCCAGCTTGTCCCGTTTCAGGCTCTGCAGCCGCGCCAGCTTTCCGGCCTTTTCCGCCTTGAGGTCGGCCAGGCGCGCCACTTGCCGCTGCAGCTCGGCCTGCAGTTGCTGCAGCTTGACGATCCCCTGGCGGATCCTGCGGATCTCCTCGACCTTGTCGTCCATCAGCGCGACGATCAGGCGGTAGTTGCGAAACAGCTGGTCGACGCTGCTGATGTTGAGGAAGAGCTTGACGTAGCCCAGGTCGCCCATCTTGTACAGAACGCGCAGGATGCGCCGCACCCGGTCCTGCGAGCTGCGGATGCGGATGCGCAGCGCCGCCTCCTCCCGCTGCGTGCGCTCGACCTTGGCCTGGGCGTCGGCCAGGAGCAGCTGGGTCTTGTTCAGCTCGATGATCGCCGCCTCCGCCTGCAGTTCCAGGGCATAGATGTCGTTGAGCAGGGAGGACTTGTCCTTCTTGCTGGCCGCCAGCCGGGCCTGGACCTCGTCGATCCGGCGCTGGATCTCGCGCAGCTTCTCCTGGCTGTCGGCGCCCAGATCAGTGGCAACGGCCAGCAGCAGCAGGGCGGCGGCCAGCGGCAGGAGCTTTCGTGCCCGGATCATTTGCCGCGGAAGATGTAGATCAGGCCGCCGATGATCCCCAGCACCACGTTGAATGCCAGGTCAAGCAGCGAGAAAGCAAGGGCGAACTGGGCCGGATAGCCGTAGGCCGTAAAGAGTTGGACAAGGAACAGGTCGCGGACGCCGAGGCCGTTGATGGAGATCGGGAACGACAGGATGAACAGCATGACCGGGATGGAGAAGAAATAATCCAGCAGCGGGATGCGCGCCAGCCCCAGCGCCTGGCCGATCAGGAAATAGTGCAGCACGACATTGAGCTGCAGCAGCATGGCCCAGAAAAAAACCCGCGCCGACAGGTCGCGCTGGCCGATGAAGTCGAGGATGATGCCGTGGAAGGCGTCCAGCCTGTCCAGCAGCTGCCGCGCCCACGGGCGGCGGCAGGGACGCCGGGCCAGGAAACCGCGCGGCAATTTCTTCCAGGCCAGCAGCAGCAGCAGGATGCCCGCCAGGCTGACCAGGAGCGAAATGGCCAGAATGGGCATCCGGCGCAGGAAGCCGATCTTCAGCAGCGACGAGAGCAGGGCGAGGAACAGCAGGGCCACGATGCCGCTCAGGCGCTCGTAGACCACCACCGCCAGCGATCCGGTCACGCCGCTGCCGATGCGCCGCGTGTCGCTGACGCGCACGATGTCGCCGCCGAAGCGCGTGGGCAGGAACAGGTTGAAGAAGGATCCGACCAGCAGCGAACGCAGCAGCTGGCCGTTGCTGAAACCGGCCCCCTGGCGGTCCAGGATCAGCTTCCAGCGCCGGGCGGAAATGAGGAAGCCGAAGGCGTGCAGGGCGAAAGCCAGGAGCAGCAGCGGCCAGGAGGCGGCGGCGACGACCGCGGCGATTTCCCGCGGCCGGGCGATGACCAGCCCCAGGTACAGGAGCAGCCCGATCCCGACAACGAGCTTGATCAGGAAAAACAGGTTCTTTCTATTCATGCCCGGCTCCGTCCCGCGAATGGAATTTTTTATAGGTCTGCATCAGGTCGGAGAGGTTCAGGCTGGTGTATTTTTCCGTTGTGGCCAGGCTGGAATGGCCCAGCAGCTCCTGGATGGCGCGCAGGTTCGCGCCGCGCTGCAGCAGGTGGGTGGCGAAGGAGTGGCGCAGCAGGTGCGGATGGACATCCGGGCGGGATCTGGACAGGCCGCGGTAGGCCGCCTTCAGGATGCGCTCGACCGAGCGCGGAGTCAGGATGCCGCCGCGGTGATTGACGAAGACCCGGTCACCGCAGTCGGGGAACTCCGCCCGCAGGCGCCTGAGGTAGCGGGCCATGACGTCGGCGGCCTGGTCATGGAAAGGGACGATGCGCTCCTTCCGGCCCTTGCCCAGGACGCGCACCAGCCGGTCGCGAAGATGCATGTCGCCGCTGCGCAGGCCGGTCACTTCCGACACGCGCAGCCCGGTGGCATAAAGGAACTCGAACAGGGCCTTGTTGCGCAGCTGCAGGAAATTTTCCTCGGGCAGGGCGTCGAGGAACTCCTGCAGCTCGCCCTCGGTCAGGATGCGCGGGATGCGGCGCTCCTGCCTGGGGCTGCTCAGCCCTTCGAGCGGGTTGTGCTCCAGGGCGCCGCTCCTGACCAGGAAGCCGTAGAATGAGCGCACGGCGTAGATCTTGCGGGCCGTGGTGGCCTTGTTCCGGCTGCGGGCGAAGACCTGGGCGATGAAAGCGCGGACATGGCCCCGGGTCGGCTCCAGGCCCTGCTGCGAGAAGTAGTCCAGGAACTGGCGGATATCGCCGGCATAGGCCCGGATGGTGTGCGGGGAGAATTTCTTGATATCGCGCAGGTAGGCGATATACTTGTTTAGATCTTCGCTTCCCTGATCCATTGGTCCAGCTCCCGGCCGGCCCGCTCGGCTTTCAACTCTTTCTTCCTCTTCTTGTCGCGAACCTCCGCGCCGTCCGCAGACGTACCGATTTCGGGGAGCAGGCCGAACGAGAACTTGCTGGGGCGGAAATCGCGCCAGTCGGCGTTGGCGGCGTAGTAGAGAAGCGCGCCGACGGCCGTCTCCCGGGGCAGCTCGAGGCGCTCCAGGCCCAGGGCGTCGCGGGCGGCGAAAAGCCCGCAAATCAGCCCCGACGCGGCCGATTCCACGTAGCCCTCCACCCCGGACAGCTGGCCGGCGAAATAGACGCGGCCGTCCTGCTTGCACTGCGAGAAGCGGTTGATGATCAGCGGGGCGTTGATGTAGGTGTTGCGGTGCATGCGGCCGAAGCGCTCGAACTCGGCGCGCTGCAGCCCGGGCAGGGTGCGGAAGATGCGCTTCTGCTCCCCTTGCTTCAGCCGCGTCTGGAAGCCGACCAGCTGGTAGAAATTCTTCTGCAGGTCGTCCTGGCGCAGCTGCACGACGGCGAAAGGGCGCTGGCCGCTGCGGGGATCGACCAGGCCGACCGGCTTCAGCGGGCCGAAAGCCAGCGACAGCGGGCCGCTGCGGGCGATCTCCTCCAAAGGCAGGCAGGCGTCGAAAAAGACCCTCTTTTCAAATTCGTGGACCTCGGCGGTCTCCCCGCGCGCGACGTCGCCGGCGAACGCCTCGTAGCGTTCCCTGTCCATGGGGATGTTCCAGAAATCGGCTTCCCCCTTTCCATAGCGCGACGCCGCGAACAATTGCGAGAAATCGATGCTCTCGGCGCGCAGCAGGGGGCAGGTGGCGTCAAAGAAATACAGGTGCTTGCGCAGCGTCAGCCCGGAAAGGGCCCGGGCGAACGCCGGGCTGGTCAGCGGCCCGCTGGCGATGATCAGCGGGCCGTCGCCGGCGGGGATCTCCCGCGCCTCGCCCTGGATGAGGCGCACGCCGGGCATGCCCTGCAGTTCGCGGGTCAGGCCGGCGGCCAGGCGCAGGCGGTCCACCGAGAGACTGCTTCCCGCCGGCACCCTGGCCAGGTCGGCATGGCGCAAGAAGCAGGATCCGAGCCGGCGCAGCTCGCGCTTCAGCAGTCCCGAGGCCGACGTGACCTCTTCGGAGCCCAGGGAATTGGAGCAGACCATCTCGGCCAGCAGCCCGCTCTGATGGGCCTCGGTCATCACCAGCGGGCGCATCTCGTGCAGGTCGACCTCCACGCCGCTGCGGGCGGCCTGGTAGGCGGCCTCGGCCCCGGCCAGCCCGCCGCCGATGATCGTGACCTTTTTTTTCACCCTTTGCGGATGAACTTGCACTCGGGATAGCCGGTGCAGCCGACGAAATAGCGGCGGGTCTTGCGCGAGAACCTCTTGGTCAGCGGCTTGCCGCACTGCGGGCAGGTGCCCAGGTCCTCGCCGTCGCCCTCGATGTGCTTGCAGGCGGGGTATCCGGAACAGCCGACGAAGTACTGCCGCGTCTTGGGCGAATAGCGCTTGACCAGGGGCTTGCCGCACTTGGGGCACGGCTTGTCCATGATCTCGTCCTTGCCGATTTTCTCGTTGTTCAGCGCCGCCCGCTCGGTATAGCTGCAGCGCGGGTAGTTGGAGCAGCCCACGAACCAGCCCCGCGTGCGCAGGGAATATTTCTTCACCAGGTCGCCGCCGCATTCGGGGCAGGGGCTGCCGGTGAGCAGTTCCACTTTCTTGCCGTCCTTGACCTTCTCCAGGTCAAGGGCCAGCTTTTTGTAAAAACGGTCGATGCCCTCCGCCCAGTCGAGCTTGCCCTCGGCGACCTGGTCGAGTTCCTTCTCCAGGTCGGCGGTGAAATTATAATTCATGATGTCGCGGAAATTCTCCTCCAGGTAATCGACCACGCGGATGCCCAGGTCGGTGGGGACGAACCTTTTTTCCTCGCTGAAAACGTATTCCCGCTTGTTGAGCGTCTCGATGATCTTGGCGTAGGTCGAGGGGCGGCCGATGCCCTTTTCCTCGAGCACTTTGACCAGCGAGGCCTCGCTGTAGCGGGGCGGCGGCTTGGTGAAATTCTGCTTGTCGTCGGTCTTGAGCAGCTGCAGGATCTCCTGCTCCTGCAGCTGGGGCAGGATCACCTGTTCGCCGTCGCTCTTCAGCACGGCCAGGAACCCCTTGAATTTCACGACCTCGCCCTTGCTGACGAACAGGTAATCCCCGTTCCTGACGTTGAACTGCGTCTCCTCGATCTCGGCGTCGGCCATCTGCGAGGCGAAGAAACGATCCCAGATCAGCTGGTAGATCTTGAACTGGCCGGGGTTCAGGTCGCTCTTGATGTCGTCGGGGAGGTGAAAGGGAGCTGTGGGGCGGATGCATTCGTGGGCGTCCTGGATCTTGGACTTGCGCTTGAAGACGTTGGCCGCGGCCGGGCAATACTCCTTGCCCAGCGTCGCGGCGATATGCTCCCGGGCCTGGTCCCGGGCCTGGTCGGAAACGCGGAAAGAATCGGTGCGCATGTAGGTGATCAGGCCGGTGGCCTCCCCGCCGCGGACGGCCAGACCCTCGTACAGCTGCTGGGCCAGCTGCATGGTCTTCTTGACCGGGAACTTGAAGCGGCGGAAGGCCTCCTGCTGCAGGGTGGAGGTGATCAGCGGCGGCGGCGCTTTCCGTTTCCTTGATTTCTTCTGGATGCGCTCCAGTACATAATCGCGGCCCTGCAACTCGGAGAGGACGGCGCCGCAGCGTTCCCGGTCGGGGATGGACAGCGCCTTGCCCTTGTGCTTCTCCAGCCTGGCGATGAAGGAAGGTTTGCGCGAGCCCAGCAGCTCCACGGCGACGGTCCAATACTCCTCGGAAACAAAAGCGCGGACCTCTCTTTCCCGTTCCACGATCAGCTTCAGGGCGATGGACTGGACGCGACCGGCCGAGAGCGGCCCGCCGATCTTGCGCTGCAGCACCGGGCTGATCTTGTAGCCGGCGAGGCGGTCGAGCAGGCGGCGCATCTGCTGCGAGTCGACCTTGTGGGCATCGATGGCCCGCGGGTTGCTCACCGCTTCCAGCACCGCGGAGCGGGTGATCTCGTTGAACAGCACGCGCAGGATGCGCGGGTTGTCGGCCTGGAGGATCTGCTGCAGGTGGAAGGCGATGGCTTCCCCCTCGCGGTCGGGGTCGGAAGCCAGGAGCACGCGCTCGGCGCCGCGGGCCAGGCGGCGCAGTTCCTTGATCAGCGGCGCCTTGCTGGGCAGGTTCTCGTAATAAGGGCGGTAGTTGTTTTTCAGGTCGATGCCCAGGACGGCCGCCGGCAGGTCGCGGACGTGCCCCATCGACGAACTGATCAGGAATTCGTCCCCGAGGTACTTGGAGATCGTGTGCGACTTGGCGGGCGACTCGACGATGAGCAACGTTTTTTTAGCCATGGCCATGAAATGTCCTTCGGTAGCCGCCCGTTTCCTCGACGACCAGGTTCTTCAGAACCAGTCCCATGAGCAGCGAAATGGTCTCGGCGGTCGACAGCTCGAGTTTTTCTACCAGGAAATCGATATCTTTTACCTCATTTTCGCCGCACAAGTCAAGCAATTTCTTTTCTTTCGCGCTCAGATCGGCCAGCGAGCGCTCGATCGCCGGGGCCGCCAGCCCGAATTCCTCAAGGATATCGGCGGCGGAAGTGACCGCTTTTGCGCCCTGTTGCAGCAGGCAGTTCGTCCCCTGGCTGAGCAACGAGTCGATGTTGCCGGGGACGGCCAGGACCTCGCGGTCCTGGTCCAGCGCCAGGCGGGCGGTGATCAGCGAGCCGCTGCGCATGGCGGCTTCCACCACCAGTACCGCGCGCGAGACCCCGGAGATGATGCGGTTGCGCACAGGGAACAGGAAGGGCCTGGGCGTCACGTCCAGGGGGAATTCGCTGATGACGGCGCCGTGCTCGACGATCTTGCGGATCAGGGCGGAATTGCCCGGGGGGCTCAAGTGCAGCAGACCGCCGGGGTTGACGCCGATGGTGGCGCCGTTCTCGCGCAGGGCCAGGCGATGGGCCATGGAGTCGATGCCGAAGGCCATCCCCGAGACGATGACCAGGCCGGCCCGGCAGCACGGCGGCAGGACGCGGTTGAGCGCCGCCTGCCCATAGGCGCCGCCGCGCCGCGACCCGACCACGGCCAGCTTTTCCCCGCGCAGCAGGGCGCGGTCGCCCATGACGTAGAGAAGATCGGGCGGGTCGAAGATTTCGGCCAGGAGCGGCGGGTAGCCCTCGTCGCCCTTGAAAATGATCCCGATGCCGTTTTTCTCCAGCCGGGCCGTTTCCTTCTCCGCCGCCGCCCAGTCGCGCTGGCGCACGGCCCTGATCTCATCCGGGAAAAGACCGGTCACCTCGAGCTGTCGCCGGTCCAGGCGGAAAAAATCGCCGATCTCGACGTGGTGGCGCAGGATATGCTGGCGGGCCCTGGGGTTCTTGAAAGTCAGCAGGTGAAAAGAGATTCTTTTTAGCTGCTCTTCACTGAAGTCAGCCATTTCCCTCGAATTTCTTTTTCAGGCTTTCCGAGGGGATGAACTTCACGATCTTCGTGGGCGGGATGATCATCGGCTCGCGGTTGATGGGGTTGATGACCCGTTTTTTGTTTTTTTTCTTGATGATCAGGGTTCCGAACTTGGAAAGGACGAGCTTGCGCCCCTTGCCCAGATTGTCCAGGGCGACCTCGATGAACAGGTCGATGAAGTTGTAGGCCTCATACTTTTTTATGGAGATCCTCTTGGCGATGTCCTCGGCCAGGTATTTTTTGTTCATGATGACCTCCTGCTGGTAAAAAATGTACCATGCTGAAAATGAAAAGTCAAGCATTATGGAGCATCTTAATCGTTTTTTTATTGCCGGCCCCACCGGCGGCAAAGCACACCGGCCCGGGCGGTTGACTTTTCGCCCCAGGATGGTAGCATTCGGGCGGGCAGCCGCCGGCGGCGGCAGGCCCCAGCGGCTGAATATCTCGGATATCGCCGATATCATTGATTTATTTGCACCGACCCCGCCGGGGCGGAAGGACGAGCATGAAAGAAAAAATCCACTTCATCCCCGTTGCCGACAACGAAGCGGACGAGGAGATCGCCCGCAAGCTCGAGGCTTTCCTCGTCGGCCGCGATTTTTTTTCCTTTGTACAGCCCCGGGACATGGTGGCCTTCAAGACCCATTTCGGTGAAGAGGGAACGGAAGGATTCGTGCGCCCCCTGCATTTCAGGATGATGGGCCGGCTGGTCAAAAAAAAGCGCGCCCTGCCGTTCCTGACCGACACGGCCACGCTGTACAGCGGCATGCGCAACCAGGCCGTCAGCCACATCGAACTGGCCCAGCGCCACGGTTTCGGCTTCGAGAACACCGGCCTGCCCCTGATCATGGCCGACGGCCTGACCGGCGACGAGGAGCTGGAGGTGGCGATACCGGGAAAGATCTATCGCCGGGTCAAGATCGCTTCGCTGATCGTCAAGGCCCAGTCCCTGGTCGTGGTCTCCCATTTCACCGGCCATCTGGCTTCCGGTTTCGGCGCAGCGCTGAAGAACATGGGCATGGGCTGCGCCAGCCGCCGCGGCAAGCTCGAGCAGCATTCCACCGCCACCCCCTCGGTGAAAAAGAAAAAATGCACCGGCTGCGGCGCCTGCCTGACCTGGTGCCCGGCCCAAGCCATCACGCTCGCGGAGCAGGTGGCCCGCATCGACAAGTCGACCTGTATCGGCTGCGGCCAATGCCTCACGGTCTGCCGCTTTGACGCCATCGGCTACAATTGGTCGGCGACCTACGAGCAGCTGCAGCGCAAGATCGCCGAGCACGCGTTCGCCGTGGCCGTCGCCAAGAAGGACAAGGCCGTTTACATCAATTTTTTGACCCGCATCAGCAAGGATTGCGACTGCATGTCGGGCTACCGCAAGATCCTTCCCGACATCGGCATCCTCATCGGCCGCGACCCCGTCGCCCTGGACGCCGCCTCGCTGGACCTGGTGGAGCAGCGGGCCGGACGGCCGCTGACCGCGCTGGCCTACGACATCCCCCATCGGGTCCAGATCGACCATGCCCGCGAGATCGGCTTCGGCAACCCGGAGTACGAGCTGGCCACGGTTTCCTGATTTTTCCGGTCAGGGCGGAAAAGAGTTGAAAATTTTCCCGCGCTATGCTATAGAGTGAATTTGTGGCCGCACAAGGAGAACAAAATGAAGATAGAAAAAAGAAAGAGCGGTGACGTCACCATCCTTGACCTCAAGGGGAAAATCCTTTTCGGCGACGGCATTGACGAGCTCCGGCAGTCGATCAATGACTCCATCAAGGCCAAGGAGAAGCATCTGGTCCTGAATTTCGCCGATGTCCCCTACCTGGATTCCACCGGCCTGGGCGAGGTCGTCCGTTCCTACACCACCCTGAAAAAAGAAGGCGGCGCGGTCAAGATCGCCAACCTGAGCAACAAGGTCAAGGACCTGATGATGGTCACCAAGCTGATCACGGTCTTCGAGACCTTCGAAAACGAGAACGAAGCGATAAAGAGCTTCAAGTAAGATTCGCCGGCGCCAGCAGGATCGCCCGATCCGGCTCGGGGAAGCAGTCAGCGCGTTCGCGATGAACGCTTCCCGTCCCCGCCCCCTGCGGCAAGCGCCGCCGTTACGTCGCCCGGCGGCCGGCATGGGCCCGAGCGGCCACAAATAAGAATCAGCCATGTGCGGGATATGCGGATTTTTCCAGTTGCAGGACCAGGCCGACGCCGGGACCCTGAAACGGATGAACGACCGCATCGTTCACCGCGGCCCGGATGACGAGGGTTACTTTTTTGCCGACGGCGCTGGTCTGGCCGCCCGCCGCCTGAGCATCATCGACCTGAACACCGGCCACCAGCCGCTGGCCTCCAGCACGGGCGACTCGTGGATCGCCTACAACGGCGAGGTGTACAATTTCCCCGAGCTGCGCCGCGAACTGGAAGGGCGCGGCCGTTCCTTCCGCAGCCAAAGCGACACCGAGGTCGTGGTCAACCTCTACGAGGAATACGGCCTGGAATTCGTCAGCCGGCTGCGCGGCATGTTCGCCTTCGCCATCTTTGACCGCCGCCACCGCCGGCTGGTCCTGGCCCGCGACCCGATCGGCAAGAAGCCGCTCTATTATTCGCTGGATGAACGCCGCGGCCTGGTGTTCGCCTCCGAGATCAAGTCCATCCTGCAATACCCCGGCATCGCCCGCGACGTGGACCCGGAGGCGCTGGATCTCTTCCTGACCCTGGAGTACGTTCCCGCCCCGTTGTCCATCTTCCGCTCGGTGCGCAAGCTCCCCGCCGGCCACATCCTGGTCTACGAGGACGGCCGGGCGACCCTGCGCGAGTACTGGGACGTTCAGCCCGGCGAAGGACGCGAAGAGTTCCCCCGCGCCCGCGACGAGTTCCTGGGGCTGCTCGACGAGGCGGTCCGCCTGCGCATGATCTCCGACGTTCCCCTGGGGGCATTCCTCTCCGGCGGCATCGACTCCAGCGCCGTGGTGGCCTTCATGGCCAGAGCCTCCGCCCTGCCGGTGCGAACGTTCTCCATCGGTTTCGAGGAGAAGTCGTACAGCGAGCTGCCCCACTCCCGGCGCGTGGCCGGGAAGTTCGCGACCGACCACCACGAGCGCGTCCTGTCGGCCGATATCCGCGCGCTGGTCATGCAATTGGCGAAGATCCTGGACGAGCCCCTGGGGGACTTCTCCAATTTCCCGACCTTCCTGGTCTCGCGCACGGCCAGGGAGAATGTCACCGTGGCCCTGTCCGGCGACGGGGGCGACGAGATCTTCGGCGGCTACGAGCATTACCTGGCCCAGAAACTGGCCCGCTGCGTCGATGCCTCCCCGCTGCGCCCCTTGCGGTCACTGCTGGCAAATGCCCTGCGCCGCGTCCCGCCCTCGGAATTGAAAAAGGGGCTGGTCAACCGTCTCAAGCGCTTCAGCGAGGGCTTCGCCCATTCCCCGGCCGACCGTCACTTCCGCTGGATGCTGTTTCTTTCCGCCCTGCAGAAATCCCGCCTCTATTCCCCGGATTTCCTGGAAAAAAGCTTCCTGCTCGACCTGCACGAGCGCGAGCCCTTCCGGACGTTCTTCGCCCGCAGCCGGCGTTTCTCCGGCCTCAATCAGGACCTCTACCTCGACCTGAAGACCTACCTGGCCGACGACATCATGGTCAAGGTCGACCGCATGAGCATGGCCGCATCGCTGGAGACGCGCGCCCCGCTTCTCGACACCCGGGTGGTGGAATTCGCCTTCTCGCTGCCCCCGGCATGGAAAGTCCGCGGCCAAACCGGAAAATGGTTCTTCAAGAAGGCCATGGAGGGGATCCTGGACGACGAGACCATCCACCGGCAGAAAGAGGGCTTCTCCATCCCGATCAAGAACTGGCTCAAAAGCGATTTGAAGGACCTGATGCTGGAGACGCTAAGCGAAAAGAGGATCGTCGCCATGGGCTTTTTTTCCTACCCGGCCGTCGAGCAGATGATCCGCGAGCACCTGGCCAACCGGGAGAATCATGCCCATCGGCTGTGGGCGCTGATGCAGTTCCATCTCTGGCACGACCAGTTCGCCGGGAACTGAACCGCCAACCGCATGGAACTCACCCTGCAGGCCTTCCTGATCGTCCTGCCCGCGGTCTTCCTGGCCGGGGTGGTCGACTCGATCGCCGGCGGCGGCGGCGTCCTTTCCCTCCCCGCCTACCTGGCGGCAGGCCTTCCGCCCCACTTCGCCCTGGGCAACAACAAATTCTCCTCCTGTTTCGGCACACTGTTCGCCACCCTGCGCTATCAGCGCCACGGGATGATCGACGTCCGGGTGGCCCTGCTCAGCGCGCTGTTCGCCCTGGCCGGGTCCCACCTGGGAACAAGGGCCGTGCTGCTGCTGCATCCCGGGTTCCTGCGCTGGCTGCTGGTCGTGCTGGTCCCGCTGGTGGCCGTTTTCATCCTGGCCAACCGCGGTCTCGGCCGCGAAAACCATTCGCACCTGCAGGCGCCGCGGAAAAAATTCACGCTGGCCTCCCTGGCCGCCCTGCTGATCGGATTCTACGACGGTTTTTTCGGTCCCGGGACCGGGACGTTTCTCATCCTCTTCTACACACTGGTCCTGAAATATGATTTCGTGACGGCCAATGCCAACACGAAAGTAGTGAACCTGGCTTCCAACATCGCCGCCCTGGTCACCTTCATCGCCCACGGCCGGGTCCTGTTCGCCCTGGGCTTCCCGGCCGCCCTCGCCGGCATCGCCGGCAACCTGCTCGGGGCCAAGCTGGTCATCCGCCGCGGCGGCACGGTGGTCCGGCCGGTCTTCCTCTTCACCCTGCTGCTCCTGTTCGCGAAGGTCCTTTTCGACCTGCTGACCGGGCGCTAGTCCGTTTCCCTTCAGGACGCGCCGGATCGCTTCAGCGTTGCCTGCAGGTAGATGACAGCGCACAGGCGGCCGCTCATGGCGGCCAAGGCGGCGGCGGTCACGCCGATCCAATGGGTTCCTGACACCGCCAGCAGCAGGAAAGCAGCGATCACCGACACTTCGCTGGCCGTGGCAACCGTGATCGGCCGGGTTTTCTGGCCCACGACCAGTCGGGCGCGCTGAAAGGCCAGCAGGACGGTCAGAGCCGGGATCAGGGTGAAGATGCGCACCGGCAGGATGGCCAGCCCGGCCAATTCCCCAGTCAGCCCGGATAGGTCACGGAACCAGAAAAGGACGAGCGGCGAGAATGCGATCGCGAACAATAGCCCCGAGCTGGCCGCGGCGAGCAGCCAGGCGAAGGAGCGCAGTTGGCGGTAACTGTCATCGCCCTTTTTCAGCAGGGCGATGACCGCCTCCTGGAAGGAAAGCCCGACGCTGCGGAAAATGAAGATCAGGGAATTGACCACCGGCAGCACGGCCAGCGACTCGATGGGCAGCCGGCCCTTGCCCAGGAAGAACGACATCATGGGGTGGACGGCCAGGCCCAGGAGCGAAGTCAGGGCCAGGGGGAAATAGAAGGCGGCCAGCTCACTGCTGGTCAGCAGCTTCACCCCGGGCGCCGGCTTCACGGCCAGCAGGCGGCGCACCAGGGCCGCGGCCATGAGCCGGCTGGCCAGGGCTTCCATGATCACCCCCGCCGACAATGCCGCCGCGCCCACGCTGGCGCCGGGAAGCGGGGAGAACCAATAGAGGCCCAGCGCCGCCGCGGCCATCGAGCCCAGGCGCACCACCGTGCCATAGGCCACTCGGCGAGGCATGCCGTTGCCGATGAGAATGCCCTGATAGAAGCGGCGGAAGCCGATGGCCGCCGGCCAGGGGAGCAGCAACAGGGTGGCCTGGCGGCAGAGGAGGGAAACGTTCCGTGGCATGCCGATCAGGCCTTCGGTCAACCAGTAAAAAACCGGCGGGATCAGGACCAGCGCCATGGCCAGGGTGATCAGCGCGTTCAGCAGAATGTTGAAGCGGCGCAGCTTGAGATAGGTGCGCCGGTCCTTGACCAGCACGTTGGCGGCGCTGAGCATCATGATGATCGGCGACTCGAAGAACATGCCCAGCGAAAAGGCGACGCCATAGGCGGCGAGGTTGAATTTGGCGTCGCCGAGACGGGCGATGACGGCGGCGATGAACGGCCCCTCCACCCCCATCATCAGCCAGGTGGAGAACAAGGGCATCCAGAACATGGCGATCTTCCGGCGGGTGAGTTCGGGGGTTTGCGGGTTCAAGTTTCAGGATATCACGATCCGGCGCGGCCGGCAAGGCGG